>VGTH01000006.1 GCA_016874755.1 Deltaproteobacteria bacterium
TAGAGGTCTGCCTGGCCATCGTCGAGTCGGGCAAGACCGGCAAAGAAATCATGATGAAGCACCAAACGGCGTCTTGGGAATAGCGCCGCTGCGCGGCTCTAAAGTTCCGAAATCGGCTCAAAGCTATACAAATTTCGATTCTATGAACCATTGATTCATCGTCTTACGCTCGCGGAGGCGCGATGGCTAACTCCGGTCGTCTTAGGTTGCTAATCGGCTCTTTCCTGTTCGCGTCATGGCTCGGTGATGCGACGGCGGCGGTTCCCGCGGCCAATTGGCAGAGCGAGTGGGAAGCCACCGTTGAGGCGGCGAAGAAGGAAGGCCAGGTCTCCGTCTATCTCAAAGCCGGGTACGATCTCGTCTTCGGGGCGTTTCAAAAGAAATATCCCGAGATCAAGGTCAACTCCGTCGCGGGACAAGCAGTCGACATCACCAACCGACTGATCGCCGAGCGCCGCGCCGAAAAATATCTCGCCGATGTGTTTACTCTCGGTGTGCGCTCGGCGCAGTCATTGCTGAAGGCCAACGCGCTGGAGCCCATTCGCCCCTACTTCATACTCCCTGAGGTCCTCGATGAATCGAAATGGTACGAGGGCCATGTCTACTCCGACCCTGGCAATACTCACATTTTTCGCTACCTGAGCGTCGCCGAGCAGCAAGTCGGCCTGAACACAAATCTGATCAAGGAGCCGCGCAGAGAATTTAAGTCTTTTTGGGATTTGCTCAACCCAAAATGGAAAGGAAAAATCGTCGCCCGCGACATCCGCACCCCTGGCCCGGGAAGTGGCAACGTGCTCTTCTGGTACCACAACCCGCAACTGGGGCCGACGTTTCTCAAGCGCCTGTTTGGCGAAACCGACATTACGACGACCCGTTACTCCCGCCAAGCCACCGACTGGCTTGCCCAAGGCAAGTTTGCGATCTGTTTGTTCTGCAGCGAAGACGTCGATATCGGCCAGAGGCAGGGCTTGCCGATCGCCTCGCCAGAAATTGATTGGAAGGAAGGCACAGCGCTACTCTCTCAGGCCGGGAATACCACCGTCCTGAAAAATGCCCCACACCCCAATGCGGCGAAAGTATTCCTAAACTGGTTTCTCTCGCGCGAAGGCCAGCTCGAATTGCAACGAGTTCTGGCTAAGGTCCAACCTGCCGAATCGCGCAGGAATGATATTTCCAAAGACGATGTCCCGTCCGATGTCCGGCGCAAATCGGGCGAAAAATATATGGACCTCGACAGCCGTCCCGAGTGGAGCGATATAGAACCGGTGCGCAAACTGCTGAATGAGATTCTAAAAGCGGAAAAGAAGTGAACCTTGCTCTATAACCCATCATGACGCTGTATCCGGCTTTTTCGCAGAAATCGACCTGCATGCAATTTGAGGTGCACAAATGGTACCGGCAGTACCACTTTACGTGAGCTTGGCTCTGCCATTCTCTCATCTTTTTTCTCCTCTCCTTCTGAACTTGGTAGGTCCAGCGGAGAGGAGAAAGCTTTCTGCCTCAGCGTTCAATTCCAGTACTCGGCATCGCCTCTGTTTTTCTCACCGCCGTAGGTGACTTAGCTGTTGGAGTTATCGAGCTATGCGGGCGACCCCTTTCGAATTTTCATCAGGATTAGTTCGATGGACCCGGTATGCTCATCAGTGGCAGCGCAAGCATATGTATGGTAGCATACATACAGCAAGGAGGATCATTGCCGATGAAGCGCACCACCGTATTCGCGGATGATGAGGTGATGAAAAAACTTCAAGAAATGGCCAAGCGGGAGAATTGCACGGTTTCGGAAATCACCCGCAAAGCATTGAACGATTTTGTTTCCCGGCGGGGACGCAAGAAATCGCGCCTGTCCTTGATTGGAATTGGCCGGAGCGGCCGGAAAGACGTGGCAGAGAAGAACGAGAAATTGTTGGCTAGGGGATTCGGCCGCTGATGCCCAGCATCGTTGTAGACACCGGCCCCCTCTACGCCATGGCCGACCGCGACGACGATTGGCATCACCGCACCGTACGTTTTCTCGAAACCAATCGCGACGATCTCGTGGTTCCGGCAAGCGTCTTGCCGGAAGCGGCGTATCTTCTGCTAACGCATTTAGGGACGGCCGCCGAGCAACAATTGGTCCAATCGGTGGTGAAGGGTGAGTTTGCGGTTGAGGGATTAACCCATGCAGACTATCGGCGAGCCTTAGACCTACTTCGACGCTATGAAAGCGCTCGCCTTGGCTTTGTCGACGCCACGGTGATGGCAATTGCCGAACGCCTGAATGTGCAACGCATCCTGACCACAGATCGACGTGATTTCTCAATTGTGCGGCCCCGCCATTGTAAGCAATTTGCACTGCTACCCTGAACGAGCACTAGAAAGTAAAGACCTGACCCTCGAATCTTCTACAGTTCTGGTTCCCTGACCCGCAAGGCTTCTCAATCGCCATGCATCAGCCGAAAACGGCCGAGTCCGAAACTGGTACCTTTTCCTGCGTGAATAATTTCCCCGGCCTTAAGGAAGGGTAAGAACGCCGCGAGGTTGCCCTCGAATGTCACGTGGCCGATCAGGCCGCCCATGGACATTGTGGTTTGCTGGCGGTTTGAGTAGCGTTCCCAATCGAACCATCTTAGATCGTGCTTCACGGTCTTAATAGCCAGCGCGAGATCGATCCATTCTCTAAAAGCCAAAGCCGATGGATCGCCGCCGCAGTGAAAATAGGACAGGTGAGCCAGCCGCCGCAGCAGGCTTCGAAACAAAACATGAAACGGCAATTCGTTGGCGAGCCGGGCGTTATGACGCACGCGTAGCGGCGTCAAAAATTCGATAGAGACTCGCTCAGTCGCAGATGGCTGAGAAGACGCCGTGCAGGGGCGAAGCGGCAACGCGAGCATGTTCTCGAAAGCATCGGCCGAGCGCGGGGTGCGATCCTCCGGGCCATAAAGAGTCCACTGCCGCCCGTCTATCCAACCATCAACAGAACCCAATTCACAGGCTATCCGCCGCGCGCCGAGCCCGCGCTGCCCGAGCTGTTCCAGCGCAAAAACAAAATGGGCCAGCGATCTGATCGCTTTTCCGAAAAGTGTCATGCCCACAACAAGCGGCTGTCCCGCAGCCGCTACGATGCCGCCTGGGGGCGCGCAAGAGCAGTGTAGAGCAACGCCTGCGCCCGACTCAGCTTGACGGCAGTTTCACCGACAAAAAGGCGGTGAGCCGCATTGTCAATCTTTACCGGTGGCAACGATTCCAACGCCCGCAAATGCTTCTGCGCCAGCGTTACCAACTCTGTAAATGGCAGAACTTGCTCGAGCAGATTGTCGGGAAGATAGGCGCGCAAACGCACATAAGGAATCTCTGCGAGCTCGATGCGAGCTTCACTGGTGTCGAGGCGTTTCCCCGTCCCTACAGGAAGTAGGCACGGCCGCTTCGGGATGAAAAAGAAATCGGGATGAGATTCGAATTAGGGTGAGACCAACACGTGATACAGTCGGTCGTCGGGTCTGCCATAGACTTGAAGGATGGTCGCCAGCAACACACCCATGGTTTTCCGGCCACCGGCGACCGAGCAGTGGAGCCTTGTGTTTGGCAGTGCCGTCAGCCCTCGAATGATCGCGGCGAGATGATCGGCAACGGCCAGGTTATCCCGCTGGGTGCGGAGATCGTGGAGCGGGCGCTCATCGGCCCCTTTCAGCGTAATGACGGTGGCAGGGCCGCAGCGGATCTTCCGCGAGGGCGCGTATTCGCGCAGATAGGAAGCGAGTTTTCCCTTTTTTCCAAACAGAAGCCGTTCGCACGCCGCCTTTCCTGAGTCGGTCGTGACGACCTTCACCTCATGGGGTACAACTGCCGGCCGTTGGTGCGCCAACGCCCAAAGCGTTTCTGTAATCACCTGTGGGGTCAGTCCGCACAACGCAATGAGCAAATCTCGCATACCGGTGAACCGATCTTGCGGGGAACCATCACGCGGCGAGTGTGCCGCGAACTTCGCGGTAAAGGCGCAAGATAATCCTCATCTGAAAATAAAAGCCCGTTGTATATCCGCGCTTGAGGAAATGTCAACTGGGAAACCTGACGGGGGGCGCGTGAGAACGAGCGGGGAATCCAAAGGTAGAGTAGAGAACAGGCGCAGTACTATTTAGGTGGCCTGCTTGGCCGTATCCGTCGTTTCCAATTGCGTGCCCGTATAGCAGTCGCCGTGTAACACAGTCCTGTTCCCCCTCATCAAACCGTACTTGCAGTTCTCCCGCATACGGCTTTCCGATCATCTTCATCTAAGGCATGCGAGCTTGCCGATACGACGGTTGGATCGGGATGGCGTACAGACCCAACTCTCGGTAGAGTTTTGCCGTCGGCCACCGGCGCTGGTCGGCTCCCGACGAAAAACGTTATCGCCAACGGGCAAGAATGTGAACTTGGTTTTCGATAGGTATGTCGGCGGCCGCAAGGCGATTGATGGCGATCACAATTTGCTTGAGGCTCAAGTTCTTGTGTTGATCTTTTTCGAGCCGACACCGGCAGAGTCACGCTTATCCAGCGCTTCGGCTCGGCGGCCAATTTGAATATTCACCTGCACTGCCTGGTGCTCGACGGCGTCTACCTAAACCGTAACGGCGCGGCAGTCTTCCACGAGGCGGCGCCTTCCACAGTGGACGAGCTTGAAGTTCTACTCGCCAAAATTATCCAGCGCGTCATGCGCCTATTGACGCGCCTAGGGGCTCTCATCGAAGAACCGGACCAGACCTACCTTCCCGAAACAGAGACCGACGGAGCGCTCAAGGCTCTGCAAGTCGCCTCGTGCACTTATCGGATCGCGCTGGGGCCGCGGGCTGGTCAGAAAGTGGTGAGCTTGCAAAGCCTGCCGAGCCAAGCCAGGTCGTCCATCCCAGAGCTGCGGGCCAACGCACATGGCTTTAGCCTGCACGCGGCGGTGCGCTAGCGCGCCGATCAGCGTAAAGAATTGGAGCAGCTGTGCCGCTACATCACCCGGCCGGCCATCGCCAACGAACGGCTCAAGCGTAACCGCGCCGGGCAGGTCGTGCTGCAATTGAAGAGTCCGTATAAAGACGGCACCACCCATGTCGTTATGGAACCGCTGGAGTTCATGGAGAGATTAGCCGCGCTGGTGCCGCGCCCGCGGCTCCATCTGATCCCTTCGATAGACTCAGGGCAGGCGGCTTCCACGGCGTGCTGGCGCCCAACGCCAAGTTGCGCCGTCAAACTGTTCCCGCTCCGGCGGAGCGCCCCACCGAGATCTCAAGCGAGGACGCTCAGACGCAGGGCGCACCGGCGCGCGTGAGCTAGGCGCGGCTGCTGAAACGCCGCGCGCGCCGGCTCGTCGAGTCGATCTTTTCCAGACCATCTGAGCAGTCAGAACAGCTTGCCAACGCATGCCCACGGTATTGCTTGCCCAGAGCTCGACCGAGCGGCGACCACAGCAACCTTTCGCGGCCTTGCCCGAGCGCTACCCTCAAAGTTATTGCACTATGTCATGATTCGCCATGCTTGACAGATTAAGTTCGACTGCGCGATAGTTTGCCCGTCTAGTATCTGACGAACAACGCGAAAGCTCAGGAGGGTGAACCCGTGAAACGTTGCGCAATGTTTTTCTCGATAACCGCCTTTCTGGTTACGTCAACCAGTGCCGCGTTGGCGCAGTCTGCCCGGCCGGCGATCAATGTTGCTTATTCTTCTGAAGCGGGCCCAGAAACCGCGCTTTGGGTGGCCAAGAATTTGGGGCTCTTTGAGAAGTACGGCCTCGACGTCACGCCCAAGCGGCTGGCTGGCAGTTCGCTCATCGTGCAAGCGATGTTGGCGAAGGAAATTTCTATCGCGCAGATTGGCGGCACGGCAGTGGTGGACGCGCGGCTGGCCGGCGCTGACATTGTCTATCTCGCCTCGGTCATTGGCACCATGGTCGCGTCAATCCACAGCTTGCCGTCGATTACCAAGCTCGAAGATTTGCGCGGGCAAAAAATTGCCGTCACCCGCTTCGGCGCCATCACCGACTTTTTCGCGCGCTACGCGATGAAGACCAAAGGGTTTGTCGCCGGCAAAGATTATTCGGTCGTGCAGACCAACGACATGCCGAACAGTTTGACCGCCCTCAAGCTGGGCACGGCTCAAGCTGGGCTCCTTACGGCGCCCCTCACAGCGATCGCGCGTAAGCAAGGGTTTCCTGAACTGGTCGACATGACCAAGATCGGCGGCGCTTTTCCGTTCAATGGCGTCGCCACGACACGCGAATATCTGAACGGAAAAGAAAACCGCGAAATTCTGCGGCGCTTTATGAAAGGGTGGATCGAAGGCATCAGCGTCGCGCTCAAAAACCGCGAGCAAACTTTGAAGATAATCAGTCATTACACCCGCACCACCGATCAGGAACTATTGGAAGAGGCCTATGATGTCACGGTCGGCCGGGCGTTTCTCAAGTCGCCGTATCCTTTAGTAGACGGCTTCAAAGCGATTTTCGATTTCGTCGCGGAGACGCGTGATCCGAAGGCGAAAAATTTCGACCCCAAAGCGTTTCTCGACGCGAGCTTTGTCAAAGAGTTGGATGACAGTGGGTTTTTGAAAAGCTTGTTCTGAAGGCGCAACCGGAGTGCTTCCCTAGAGAACTTCAGTAATATCGGTCCCCGCGCCATGCGGCGGGGGGGCTTGTAGTGAATCCGACCGGAGGTGATGACCATGCAACGCGTGACCCGTTGGTGTTGTGGCTTGTTGGTTTATCTTCTCGTTTTTGGCGTAAGCGTGGCCGGCGCGCAGAAACTCCTGATTGGTCAGACCGCGATCAGCGCCGAGGGATTACCGATCTGGTTGGCCTATGAGCTGGGCATCTTCAAGAAAAACGGCCTCGATGCTACGCCGGTGTTTCTAGGCGGCGGCGGGCCGCGCTCGTTGTCGGTGATTCTTTCAGGAGAGTGTCCGATCTCCCATGGCTCGGGCATGCCGCTGGTAAACAGCAATCTCAACGGATCGGATCTAGCGATGATCACCGGCGGTACGACGACGATCAATTACTGGCTCATGACCCGTCCCGAGACCAGGTCGCCGGAGCAACTACGCGGCGGCGCCATCGCCATCGGTTCGTTCGGGACCACCACCGATTTTGCCGCGCGCTTCGCGCTCAGGAAGTTGGGCATGGTGGCGGGCAAGGACGTGACGCTCTTGCCGGTGGGCAACAACCCGGTGCGCCTCGGAGCCTTGGAATCGGGCCGCGTCGTTGCCACGCCGCTCAACCCGCCGGCCAGTATCATGGCGCAAAAAAAAGGCTTGAACGTGATGCTCGACATCACGTCGCTTAACATTCCTTGGCCCCACACCGGCGCCATCACGACGCGCAAATACATTCGCGAACATCCCGATACAGTGCGCCGCTTCGTTAGGTCATACGTCGAGGCGGTCCATCGGATCAAAACCGACCGCGAAACCGGGATGAAAGTCATGACCAAGCACTTCAAAGGGCTGCAAGACCGCGACGTGGTGGCGAGCACCTACGACGCGTCATTCGCCGAGAACGTCATGCCGCGTAAACAGTACGCAACCCTGGACGGCATCAAGTACATTCTCGATTATCTCGCCGACAGCGAGCCCAAGGCAAAACGCGCCAAGCCGGAAGAATTCGTCGATATGCGCTTTATTCGTGAACTCGATGAGGGTGGTTATACGGATTCGCTTTATCGCTAGCGCAATTGAAAAACTCAGGAGAGAATAGTCATGGCACGGGACGGATATAAAATTCTCGACAGCGACATGCATGTGTTCGAGCCGCATGATTTGTATCTCAAATACATGGATGCCAAATGGGGCGACCGCATTCCGCGCGGCGAGCCGTGCCAACGTCATGGCCAAATTAGGTTTTCGCTCGCCAACGGCAAACCGCTGCGGCCTTCAGGAACCCAAGCGCTGACCGCGACTTCGCCGCAGAAAAACGCCGAGGAGGCGGCGCCCGGTGAAGCGGAAGTCGCCCATCGCTACGCCATGCCGTTGGCACGCGACTACGACGCGGTGTCACAGGTAGAAGCGATGGATGTCGAAGGTCTCGACATCGCCGTGTTGTTCCGCACCTTCCCACTGCACTGCGACGATAGCTTGGAGCCGGAGTACGCCAATGACTTGTGCCGGGCGTGGAACAATTGGATGGCGGATTTCTGCAGTGTCGATCCAAAGCGGCTGCGCCCGTCGGCGTTGATTACGCTGCACGACGTCGATCTCGCCGTCGACGAGACGCGGCGGGCGATCACCGAGTTGGGCGCCATTGGACTATGCCTGGTGCCCGAGCCGGCCAACGGCAAGCATATTCATGATCGTTATTATGACCCGGTGTGGCGCGAAGCCGAGAAACTCGGCGTGCCGATCTGCTTTCATCCCGCGGCCAACCCCAACACCGATCAGGTCGTGCATCGCTTCAAGGGCCACAGCAACGAGGCGGTGCTGATCAATGCCTTTCGCAACCCCATCGAGCTGATGCTGGCCGTCGGCAGCTTCTGCGCTGGCGGCGTGTTGGAGCGCTTCCCAAAGTTGCGCGTGGCCTTTCTCGAAGGCAACTGTAGCTGGCTGCCCTGGGCGTTGTACCGACTAGACGAGCGCTGGGAGATGCGCAAAGACTATTGCAACGAGTCGATGAGCATGAAGCCAAGCGACTATTTCCTGCGCCAGTGCTACATCTCGGTAGACGTTGAAGAAAACTTGGTGGACGATGTGCTCAAGCGTATCGGCGACGACAACGTGGTCATCTCGACCGACTATCCGCACGCCGACTCGCACTGGCCCGACGCGGTGAACCATTTCATGGGCGTGGAGATGCCGAGCGCGTCGCGCAAGAAAATCTTGTGGGACAACTGCGCCAAGCTCTACGGCGTCAGTTAAGACTGGCCGCAAAAAAACGCCCTTCGATTATCTGGACTTCCACCTTGCGCGGCCGAGGTCTTTGCCATCCGGCTCCCCCGCTAAACGAGTTCCGCCGCTTTCTCTCGCGCCTTACCGCCGGTGGCGGAGTTGCTGTGGAACATGCTCCTCGAGAAAATGCCGAACCATGTCCAGGAACTGCTCTTGCTCGGTGGTGTAAGTTGGCTCGAAATCCATTTTGACCCTTACATCGGTGTTTGGCCGCGCAAAAAGTTTCGGGTCTTCGACCTTAACATCGAGCACTGCCCCAACTGCGGCGGCAGCTTGAAGATCATCGCCTGTCCTGAGCCTCGTCGAAGGGCTGCCATCGAAGATCCGCCAATGATTGACAAGATCCTCAGCCATCTAGGCCTGTCCACCCGAGCCCCGCCGCGCTCTCCGGCGCAGCGATTCGATTTATTTCAAACGACCTGACAAGTCGAAAACCGGTTGCCAATGCGAGCCAACGGACGGGCTCACTCTGAGTACGAGCGAGTCGCGCGAAAAGGAACATTTCGCGCGACTCCGACCGCTGCGGCGCCAAAGCCGACCCCGGCAAAAGCACAAATTTCACTAACCGCTCCGAGGATTGACACGCTCACCGATCCAGCGATATAGCTCCAGTCAGAAAAAAGGGTGGTTTGAATTTCCTATACATAGATGGTGATACTCTGGGTATCCCAATGGCGAGCCCTCGGATTGAGAAACCGTCGCCGCGAGCACACGGCGCAATCGATCCCGCGTAGGGCAATTGGACGGAGGACCGAGTTATGAAGCGAGCTCATGGCCGGTTGACCCGCGCTCTGCTCGGCGCCGCGCTCTTGTGGGGGAGCTCGGTCTGTCTGCCGGCGCATGCCGCACCGATCGAGCTGAACGTGACCGGGGTGGTCACCAGTGTGTCGACTCAAATCGCCAGCGAATTCAGCCTCGGGCAGACGATGTCGGCCATTTTCACCTATGACTCGGCCGCGGCGCCGACCCCATCGCTCATCTTGACCCGCTTGACCTACCCGTCCGCGCTGACTGGTGGAAACTTCCAGATCGGCAGCTATCTCGGCACCTCGGCCGCGGGCAACATCCAAATTGCCGACGACGACCCGACGCTGAACGATCAGATCCGATGGCTCAATGGCGGCATTATGGCGGCGAGCATACTGACCCATGATCCATTCCTGTTCGACATCACCTTGGCGGACTCGACCCAGGTGGCCCTGAGCGACAAACTGCTTCCGCTGACGCTTCCGGACCTGTCCGTGTTCACGGAGCGCTCATGGAGCCTGGCGTTCTCGCCCATTGCATTGGCCGGTGAGCAAACCGCGGTCGGCGGTCGACTGCTCAGCGCCACCCTCACCGTCCTCGAGGTGCCGGAGCCCTCGACGCTGCTGCTCCTGATCGGAGCAGGATGGCTCGCGGCAGCGCTAGTCCGCCGCCGCGCTTGACCTAAGCGGCCGCGGCGCTTTCCTCCGCCGCCTCATGCCGATTGCCGAAGCAGGCAAGGCTGGTCTTGCGCTCGGGCGCAATCCGAGGGACGTAATTGACTAAGTTGACAAACTCTCTAAGCCACGGCTGATCGAAACATGAAATGACTTAGTCAACTTAGTCAATGACGTCCCCAAAGCAGTTCCCCTGCGACGCCGTGTTCCGTACGCCAGAGTACAACGTTGCGGTCAAGCAGCTTCACTGCCAGCGGCTTGTCGGCGAGATCGCGCGACCAAGCCACCGGATGCCAGTAGTGTGCCAATACCTTGTCGGTCTTCTTGCCGTTGGCGGACTTGCCTGTTGATGAACTGTTTTTCATATAGTCACTCGCTTGTGGAAATTTTTCACTAGGCCGAGGTCAGGTTGTGATTCACGGTGCGATAAAACTCGCCGACGCGTGAGTGGTCGACTGGCGCCATCTATTGATCTACCGCAGTGTGGGCGCGACCTCACGCGCCAGCAGATCGAGGGAACGACCGCGATCGGGACCGATGACTTCCCAAGCGATGGGCAGCTTGAGACCGGTGCCGAGAAATTCTTTGAGTCCGCGCGCGACTTGCTCAGGCGTGCCGGCGATGGTGACTTTGCGCACCACGTCGTCGTCGATCCGCGCCGCCGCTTGTGCCAGACCGAGTTTTTCGACATGATCGCGGACTGTGCCGATTTCAGACGCCGTCACACCGGCGTGGCGCAGCATGTCGGAATGGCGCGTCGGCAATTTTTGCGCGACAAAGCGTTTGGCAGCATCGAGGGCCTTGCGTTCGCTCTCGTCGACGGAGATCAATAGATATGCCGCGACCTCGAATTGATCCAACGTCCTCCCTGAGCGCGCCAAGCCTTCTTCGATCAGCGGCATCGCATAGCGCACAAACGGTGGCGTGCAGGGGTAGTTAAACAAAATCCCATCGGCATATTGTCCCGCTAGGCGGAGCGCGGCC
Organism: Deltaproteobacteria bacterium; assembly: GCA_016874755.1. Taxonomy (NCBI): domain Bacteria; kingdom Pseudomonadati; phylum Myxococcota; class Myxococcia; species Deltaproteobacteria bacterium. The sequence continues at coordinate 11,280 of VGTH01000006.1, forward strand.
GGCCCGGTGGCTCCCAAATAAATCGGAATGCCGCCGCAGCGCTCCATGTCGAGGCGGCTGCCGGGTGTGGCAATTTTGAATCGCGCGCCGTCGTACTGGAAAGACTGGCCGCTCAAAATGCCCTTGATGATTTCGCTGGATTCTTTGACCAGCGCAATCGTTCCGCTGCTATCGATCGCATGCTTGCGCACGGCGTTTAGTACGCGGCCAATGCCAAGTATCACCCGATCGCGCGCGATTTCATCGAGCGACGCCGCTTCCATCGCCAGCAACGCTGGGTGTTTGGTGTGCACGCTCAAAATCCCAAGACCGATTTTGATTTGCTCCGTCGCCGCTGCGATCGCCGTCGCGCGCACGACGGCGCTGCGTGAGTGATATCCTTCGGCAAGCCAGAAGCTGTGTAACCCCAACGCTTCGGCATGCTGCGCCAGCGCGACGCTCTCGCGCATGGAAGTCGCGCCGTCGGTGCCAACGCCAAAATTTTGCCAGCCAGCCATAGAAATCGCTGCGATGAATATGCTTACAAGCCGTAAAGTCTTTTTGCGTTCTCGTTAAGAATCTTGTCCGCCACCGCGTCGCAGACGCCCGGCAGTTGCCGGAGTTTTCTTAGCGCATCGATTTCCGCCGAGACATCGGAGTGGCCGTAGTCGGTGCCGATCACCAGATTGTCGTCGCCAGCGTATTGAAGAACGTAGGCGAGGTCGTCATCAGTCTGGCAAGTGACGAAAAATCGGTAGTCGGCCAAGAAATTCCGCGTGAGCGCGGCTTTGGGATTGCCCCTTTGCCGCTCGATCCGCCTGACCAGATCGTGCAACGCGTAGGGCACCCACTGGGCACCGCTTTCGATCAGGCCGAAGCGCAAGCTGGGGAACAGCTCCGAGATGCCGTTAAAAATCATGCATCACCTCATGAATCCGCTTACCGAAACCCCAAACCTAATACCTAATGCCCAAAACCCAACAGCTATTTCTGCCTCAAGAGCCGATAAACCTTCTCCGCCGTAATCGGCAGCTCGGTGATGCGCACTCCGACCGCATCATAGATCGCGTTGGCGATGGCCGGCGCCACCTGGGAGATCGCGCTCTCGCCGATCTCTTTGCTGTGAAACGGCGACGCGCCCTCGTGGCTATGCACCAACGTCGTCTTGAGTGCCGGTATATCGCGAATGTTGGGAACCTTGTACTCGCCCAAATTCGTCGTCGTCACGCGCCCCTCTTCCATCGCCAACTCTTCCATCAGGCCGTAACCCACGCCCTGCATGATGCCGCCGTCGATCTGTCCCTGATGGCCCACCGGATTGAGAATCGTCGCCACGTCATGGATCGTATCCAACCTGCGCAGGGTCACCTGACCGGTATTCACATCGACACCAACCTCAGCCACGCAGGCCGCAAAAGCACCTTCAGGCGGAGTCTCGTGCTCGGCGTGGTAGCTCTCGGTTTCAAGATTGAGATTTTTCGCGGCGGCAGCCTTGGCGAGCTCGGCCAGCGTAAGTGAGCGACCGCCCGCTCGATCGCCGCTCAACCGACCATTTTTTAGCGAAATCTTATCCTTGCTCACGCCGAGCATTTCCGCCGCCCGATCACAGATCAGCGACTTCAACTGTGCGGTCGCTTTCAACACGGCCTGGCCAAGGACAAAAGTCACGCGGCTCGCACCGGTGCCCGACTCCGAGCGAAAGGCATCGGTGGTGCCGACTTCGAGCCCGACTTGATTCAGCGGCACGTCAAGGGTTTCGGCGACCATCTGACATAGAATCGTGTGCGCACCGGTGCCGGTGTCGGGATAGGTGGTCAAGATCGAAATTTTGCCTTCGGGGTTCAGCCGCATGCGTGCGTTGGCGTCACCCAATCCCACATGACGATACGAAAGCGCCATGCCGCGCCCGACATGCGCCGGCAAATTTTTCTTTTTCCAATGGGTCGCCTTGGCAGTGGTTTCCAATACTTCCTTGCATTTCACGTCGACCATGCCTTTAACGTCTGGCGTCGGGAATCCGTCGGTCAATGCGTTGCGCATTCGCAGCTCGAGCGGATCGATTTTCATCGCCGCGGCGATCATGTCGATTTGCGACTCGCTGGCGAAGGCCAACTGCACCAACCCCGGCGAACGAAAATGGCCGCAGGGCACGCTGTTAGTGTAGATCGCGTAGGAATCGATTCGGACGTTGGCAATCGCATAGGCGCCAGCGGCTTTCACCGCGCCGGGCAAGTTGACGGTTGGAATCGGTTTCATGGCGCCATAGGCGCCGCCGTCCCAATAAGCTTTGATTTGCCGCGCCGTGATACGGCCATCTTTCTTGAGACCGGTCTTGATGACGATTTGCGCCGCGTGGCGCGGGTTCGCCGCCGTCAGCTCCTCCGTGTAACTCATGACCATGCGCACCGGCCGCTCAAGTCGCCGCGCCAGGAAATAGCAGAGCGGCAAATCCATCAACGCACCCTTGCCACCGAAGTCGCCGCCGATGGTGGAAACATGGATCGTAATCCTTTCGGCGGGCACGCCGATGGCATCGGCAAGACTATTTTTTGTGTTGTAGGGAACCTTGTTGCTTACCCAGACGTGAATGGTCCCCGTGCTGCGGTCGATAGAAACGACGCTCGAATGCGGTTCCAAGTAAGTCTGGTGCACATGCTGGGTGGCGAAGCGATCCTCGAAAATTTTGTCCGCTTCGCGAAAGCCTTGATCAACATCGCCCAGCGTCCACTCTTCGTGCGAATAACTATTATTCGGCGGCGTGCCGATATTGGGCAAGCCTTGGTATTCCGCCAAGCCCTCGTGCAGCTCCGGCGCGCCTTCGGCAATCGCCGCCAGCGGATCGAACACGGGCGTCAACGGCTCGTATTCCACCTCGATCATCTGCGCCGCCTCTTCGGCAACATCACGTTCCGCGGCGGCGACCACGGCAACTTTCTCGCCGATGAAGCGCACGCGATCGTTGGCGAGCATCGGCATGTCACGCAGACGGCGGCCGGTTAGGACATCAGGAATGTCCGCTGCGGTGAGAACTGCCAATACTCCGGCATGGGCCTTTGCGCGATCCGTATTCAAGCGCGTGATCCGCGCGTGAGGATAAGCACTGCGCAAAACTTTTCCCCACACCGTGCCCGGCAGCACATGGTCGGCCGTGTAAAGCGCCTGTCCGGTAACTTTTTTCTTGCCCTCGATTTTGGGCGCCGGTTTGCCAACGTAGGAATAATGCGGCTGTTTTGCTTTTGGATTTGCCATCGAATTTCTCGAGTGCTGAGTTTTCAACCGCCCTACCTTTCCGCCGCGCACGCCTGAATTGCTTCGAAGATCCCCGTGTACCCCGTGCAGCGGCACAAGTTGCCGTCGAGACCTTTTTTCACTTCGTCCAACGTCGGTTTCGGATTGCGCCGCAAGAGCGCCGTCGCCGCCATCAACATGCCGGGCGTGCAATAGCCGCACTGGAGCGCGCCATGTTTGAGAAACAGACGCTGCAAATTGTTCAACTCGCCATCCTGGGCAAGTCCCTCGACAGTGCTGATCGCCTTGCCTTCGCAGCGCGCCGCCAGCACGACGCAGCTGTGCACCGCCACTCCGTCAAGCAACACCGTGCAGGCGCCGCAGTGACTGGTCTCGCAGCCGCGCTTGGTGCCGGTCATGCCGAGCCCTTCGCGGAGCGCATCGAGCAACAGTGCGGTCTCTGCCACTTCGACTTCCTGGGTCTCGCCGTTCACGTCCAATCTAAGCTTTGCCATGACCGTTCCTTTCCGCCCCTTCCATCGCTGCAGCGATCGCGCGGCGCACCAACACTTTGACCATCTTGCGCCGATAGTCGGCCGAGGCATGTGGATCGCTCATCGGGTCGGCTTCGCCGGCGGCGATCTCCGCCGCGGCACGGATCGTCTCGTCGTTTAATACTTTGCCGTTCAATGCAGCCTCTGCCTTAGAGGCGCGAAACGGCACCGGCGCCACGCCGCCCAAACCAAGCCGCACGTCGCGCGCCGGCGCGCCGTCATTTTCTCCCGGCACGATTAGTGCCGCGACGCCGGCGATGGCGAGATCCTCCGGGCTGATGGCGTGCTTGAGGTAGGCAACCCGCGCCCCCTGTGGCACGGCCGGAATCTCCACCCGCGAAAGAATTTCTGCCGGCGCCACTGCGGTCTCAAAAAAACCGCGAAAGAAATCCGCCAGCGGCACTTTTCTCGTCGCCTTGCTGCTCCGCAACTCAACTGAGGCGTTGAGCGCCAACAGCGCCGGCGGCAGATCGGCGCCCGGCTCATTGTGACAAAGATTGCCGCCAATGGTGCCGAGGTTGCGGATCGCCGTGGAGCCGACCTTCGCGGCCGCTTGGCCCAACAAAGGAATCGCGCGCCGCACCTCAGGCGACGAGATCAATTCAAAAAAAGTCGTCATGGCGCCGACCGAAGCGCCCTGTCCCTGCCGGTGCAAGCCGCGCAGCTCGCCCAACGGCTCCAGGTCGAGCAGAATCTGCGGATCGATCAACTTGTTGCGCAGCATAACCAGCAACGATTGCCCGCCGGTAATCGGCAGCGCGTCTTTGCCATACTGCGCGCGCTGGCTCAGCGCTTCATCCATGGAACGGGGTCGAAACAGTTTTCTTTCCATGCGTCAAGACTCCTAATGTGCTAGCACCTTATTTCACCACAAAGACAGAATCTTTTTCCGAACTTCGTGCTCTTCGTGTCACCTAATGGTGAAATTCCTACTCTCTTCATCCTTCAATCGCACTTTTAATTTTGTCGCCGAACTCTTTGATCACTGTCTCCGCCTTCTTTTTGACAAACGGATAGCCGAGCGTGCCGAGACGACCAAAGACGTTCACGTCGGTCTCAAAACCAATCTCCGTGTCATTGCCTTTCGCCGTCAGCGCCAGGGCCATCGTCTGGCGCACGCCGCCGGCTTTGAAATCCTTCCCTTCCATGGCGATCTCGATACACTTTAGCGGCTCGAGCTTCTTTACATCAGCCAACAAATCCAAATGAACGGTGATCGGCCCGACGCTGTCTTTCACCTTCAGTTCATACTTCTCGCGTTCTTTGATGGTCTTGACGCTTTCGCACCCCGGGATGCAGCGAGAGAGTTTTTCGATGTCCCAAAGAAACTCCCAGACTTTTTCCACCGGCCGGTTGATCAACAAGTTGCCCTGAAACTTCATCCGCTTCTAATCCTCCTCACCACGAAGTCACGAAGAGCACGAAGGTAAGAGAAGAGATTTATGTCTCTCTTCCGAACTTCGTGTCCTTCGTGCCCTTCGTGGTGAATCATTTCTTGCAAAATTCTCTCACAAATCATCCAACGACACTTTGTCGGCCCCCGGCACTTTGACAATCTCCGGAAAACTCTGTCCAAACGGCACAGTGGCATCGATGCCCAAACTCGAACCGACGCGGTACTTGCGCACGCACGGCGGCATCCATGGCGCTCGCCATCACCCGCGGAAAGACATACCCACCGTGCCCGCGGCGGGAAAATGCACCGCCGTGACGCCGGGAAATTCTTTTTTAAGCTGCGAATAGTAAGTCGCCTCCAACGGCAGTTGTTTAAGAATATGGTTTTCCGTCGTCGGCATGCCGGTGAGCGCGGCCTGATAGGTGGGATTTTTCCGATGCGTGATCGCAGTCACTTCGATCACCGGCTTGGGATTGGACGGCGTGTAGTAGCCCGACACTTCACCGAACGGCCCTTCTTCTTCGCGCACGTTGGGAAGGACCAGGCCTTCGATGATGATTTCCGCCGTCGCCGGCACTTCCGCCAGTGGCGAGCACGCCAACGCGCACTCGGGTCAGCTCGGCCGCCAGGGCGGGCGCGGACCGCAGGGCTAGTAAAAGCAGCAACATCGAGAACGATAAAAATATCTGCACCATGTCACTTAGGCCTCAAGCCCTATTCACCACGAAGAACCGAACGCGGGGCAGCCGCAACCAAAGAATTGGGATTCACCACGGAGAACAGGGAGAGAGGGAAAGAAATTTTTTCATAAAAACAATTCTCTCTTTCTTGTCTCCGTGAACTCCGTGTCCTCCGTGGTGCAATTTCCTCTCCAAACTTTGCGCCTTTGCGCGAGATATTCCGAGTCCTCGCTCACTTCGCCCCCTGCGCTTCGATCGCGTTCAACACCCGCTCGGGATAGAGCGGCAAATCTTTGATGCGGACTTTCATCGCGTCATAAATCGCATTACCCACGGCCGGCGCGATGCCGACAACGGCAAGCTCGCCGATGCCCTTGGCGCCGAAGGGTCCCTCGGGCAAGGGCACTTCCACCGGGATCGCGACGATCTCGGGAATCTCGTGCGACGACGGCAGTTTGTAATCCATAAACGATGGATTGATCACCCGGCCATCTTCGAACTGCAGCCGTTCGTGCAGAGCGTAGCCGATCCCCATCGCCACACCGCCGGTGATCTGGCCGCGCACGCTGATCGGATTGAGCGTGGTGCCGACGTCGTGCGCCGAGGCAATTTTTCTGATTCTGACAATACCCGTCTCTTCGTCGATCTCCGCTTCCACCGCCTGCGCCGCATATTTCCATCCCGGAACATACTCTTTCCCCTGCGCTTTATGGGGCAGCGACGGATAGTCACCCTTGCCGCCGTACCAGCCGCGCCCGAGGATCGGCTTCTCCCGGTTATGCGCCGACTCGAGAACTTGGCGCAGGGAAAGCGACAACTCGGGGCGTTTGGCCGAGACGATCTTTTCGTTGTCGACGGTCAAATCGCTCGCCGGAATCTCGGACATCTTCGACGCCCTTTCGAGCAGCTGTTGTTTTGCGTCCTCCGCGGCTTTCTTGACCGCCATGCCGGTATAAAAAGTCACGCGACTGGAAAATGTGCCGCGGTCGTAAGGGGTCGCGCCGGTGTCGGCGCAAGTGATGCCAACCGATTCGTACGGAATCCCTAACACCTCGGCGGCGATCTGCGACAAAACCCCGCACATCCCTTGGCCTAATTCAGACGAACCGACCATCACCTGCGCGCTGCCGTCTTCGTTGAACAGCACATGGGCGCCGGAAATGCTCGAGTGGGTGGTCGGAGATTTGGCGATGACGGCCAGGCCGCGGCCGACGTTTTTCGGCTTCGGCGTGCCCCAGCCAATTTCTCGCGCGACTTTCTGCAAACATTCTTCGAGACCGATGCTCACCGCCGAATCGCCAATCGCGTTCAGATCACCTTCGCGCAAAATATTTTTCATGCGCAGTTCGAGGGGGTCCATGCCTAATCGCTCAGCGATCATGTCGAGCTGCGACTCGATGGCAAAGGCACCCTCCGGCACACCCAAACCGCGCAGCTGCGTGCCGCGCATCTTGTTGGTGTAGACCAGTGTCGAAGTGACCCGAATATCGTAAATATTGTACGGGCCGATGCCGTCTTTCATCGCCCGACTGCTTGGCGCCAAGCCTTCCGCGTAGGCGCCCTTGTCCCAAAGAAAATCGATGTCGCGGGCGACGATCTTGCCGTCTTTCATCACGGCGGTTCTAACTTTCACCGTTGCCGGCGTCGAACCCGCCGCCGCGGTGAACTCGTCGGTGCGCGTCATCACCATCTTCACCGGCTTGTGCGCCTTCATCGCCAGGGCGATGGCGACCGGCTCCAAGCGCGGCTCGATCTTGCCGCCGAAGCCGCCACCTACCTTGGTGCAGATAATGCGCATCTTGCTTTCCGGCACGCCGAACAGACTCGCCATCACGGTGCGCAGCTCAAACACTTCCTGGGAGCAGGTCCAGACTGTGACCGTGCCGCCGATCACCGCCGCCGTGGTGGCGTGCGGCTCCATGTAACTGTGATGGATTTGGCTGGCATGAAAAACGTCCTCGAAAACGTGGTCGGCCTTCTTGAGCGCCGCTTCGACGTCACCGCGCTCGGTGGAGGCGCGGTGGACGATATTCGTGCCCTGCACTGGATACCACGACGCGAGATACACCGAGCGCGCGCGGAGATCGGAAAGATCGTCATGCACCAGCGGCGCGCCGTCGCGGATCGCCTCTTCGGCGCTGAACACCGCCGGCAAGTCTTCGTACTCGACGTCGATCAGCGACAAAGCCTCTTCCGCTGTGTCCTCGTCGATGGCCGCCACGGCCGCCACCGGTTGACCGACAAAGCGAACTTTATTGATGGCGAAGATATGCTCGTCTTGCACGGCGTAGCCGTAGCGCCGCGCCGGCACGTCCTTCGCCGCGATCACCGCCTTTACGCCGGGATGTTTTTTCGTTTTCTCAAGATCGACGCGCAGAACTTTGCCGTGCGGAATCGGACTGCGCAAGACTTTTCCCCAGAGCATGCCCGGCAATTTCACGTCGGGACCATACACCGCCTGTCCCGTAAGCATCTCCGGTCCGTCCACCCGCTCCACCGGCTTGCCAATTACTCGATAGTCAGCCATGAATCCGAAGCCTCCCTGTCACACAAATAGAAAATCGCAGGAACGAACCGCATCAAGCAAATCCAGCGACCGAATCGGCAACATAGACCGAGCCGATACCAATTTGTCAAGCTCAAAGTGCGGTCCGTTCGTCCCGGATTCCGCTCTCAAAGTGAGCGCAGTGATTTCCGACTTCCTCGCCCTCTGGGGAAGGATTGAGGGTGAGGGCGCATTGTGGCACGGTCGATGCTTCGACAGCCCTCTCCCTAGCCCTCTCCCAAAGGGCGAGGGGACTCGATTCTCTCAGTCGCGCGCTGAAATTTTATCGGATTAGGGTTGAGTCTACGTGTGGAACTCCTGGGTCAACCACTCCGTGGGAATTTCCCGTCCAAGGCCGCGCTCCTTGGCGCCCTTGAAGATAACGTAACCGACGGCGGCGAACTGCAGGCCAAGTCCAGCGTTGTTCCAAAAATAGGTGGCTTCTGGAGGGCAACCCAACTTTGATGATTTCCGGGCGAGGTGCAAAGCGTCATGAAGGAAATTTCCCTAACGCGTTCGAGCTTGATTGAATCGAGGTCGTCGAGTTGAGCTTAAAGTGAGGGCCGCCGCGCCAACCACTTGGCGCTTTGTTCATAAGCGTGCGCCACTTGCAACACTCGGCACTCATCGAAATTGTTGCCGACAATCTGCAATCCCATCGGCAGGCCGCGTGTTGTGAAGCCGCAAGGGACGCTGACCGCCGGCAGACCGGTGACATTGAACGGCACGGTGAACGTGGTTCCAAGACTGATTCCCGCAGGCTGCAGCGAGAGTTTCTTGCCGTTCAACTCGATGAAGCCTTGCTGGCTCTCTTCAATGGTTGGCGCTGAAATCGGAGTGGTCGGCGATAAAATGACATCGACCTTTTGCAGCGCTTGGTCAAACTCGTCGCATAGGATACGGCGCGCTCTTTGCGCGTTGATATAAGTTGATGCCGGGATCATCAGCGAGCCGATCAGGCGCAGCAGCAGCGGGCGGCTGATATCGCTGGAACGGGTTTTTAGATGCGGCATCAAGTGCACGATGTTCTCGACGCGGCTGGTGACGGTCTGGACTGGTTGAATCAGATCAATATGTGGTATGGATATTTCCGCCTGCTTCATGCCGAGCGCGCGCAGGGCGCGGACCGAATCGTCAAAGGCAACTTTGACTTCCCGCGAAATCAGCTCCTCGCAATAGCCTCGCAATACAGCGAAGCGCAGGCCCTTCACCGGTTTGCCCAGATCACGATGGTAATTTGGCACGGGAGCTTCGGAGCTGAGCGGATCCCTGGGATCGTGGCCGGCGATGGTCTTTAACACCGTCGCGCAATCGCCGATGGTTTTGGTGAAGATCCCGAAGTGATCCGAGGAGAAACCTCCCGTGCCGCCGACGTTGCCGAAACGGCTGACGCGACCGTAGGTCGCCTTGAGTCCGACGGTGCCGCAATAGGATGCCGGGTTGCGCACCGAGCCGGCGTTATCGGTACCGATCGAGACCAGACAGAGGCTCGCCGCGACAGCGGCTGCCGAGCCGCCACTGGAACCGCCGGGAATGCAGGCCACATTCCACGGGTTATGAGTGGTGCCGAAATAGGGATTGATCGTTGTGCCGCCGCTGGCCCACTCGTGCATGTTAGTCTTGCCGAGCATGATGGCACCCGCGGCTTTCAGGCGCGCCACCACCGTCGCATCATGATCGGGAATCCAATCGGCGAGAACTTTTGACCCCGCGGTGGTGCGCACGCCGCGCGTCGCCAAATTATCTTTGATCGAAACCGGTATGCCGTGCAGCGGACCGCGATACTTGCCGCGGGCGATCTCCTTTTCAGCGGCCTTGGCGTCCTTGCGCGCCTGCTCTTCCGTGAGCGTCATGTAGGCGTTGAGAACGGGATTGAGCTTTTTGATTCTTTCGAGATAGAGATCCGTCAGCTCCACCGGCGAGAGCCGCTTGGCGCGAATCTCACGCGCCGCCTCGCTCAGGGTCAGCGCTTCGAGGTCGATGGAGTTCACTTTTTTACCTGCTTCTCGACCTTCAAGATCGGCGCGACATCGGTCAGATCCATGTCGGTCAGCGGCTTTAAAAAATGCTCCAGCTCCTGGTGCTGTTTGAGCACGGTTGTGATTTCGTCTTCGCTCAGGTTGAAGCCATACTCGGCGTTGAGTTTTCGCACAAGATCTTCCATGAGAAACCGCCGTGTCTAATGCTATTTCTGGTACCGTTTATAGGCCGCGGCAATAAACCCCTCTCGCTCCAACTCGGCGAGAATCGAATTGTCCATGAAATCTTCCGCTTTGGCGCTGCCGCGGTCCTTTAGCGTAACCAGATAGTTTTCGATTTGTTCGCGCTCGACGTAGGGTTTCGCTGGGTAAAGCGCTGACCAGAAGTCGTAGGTTTCGTTCAGCACCGTCTGATCCTTGTTCCGGAGATACTTCCCCAACACCTGAATGGCAAACTCGCGGTCGGTCTTGAGCCGGGCTAGGCCGCCGATGTAGCCGATCATGAATTTTTTTACCTTGTCGCGGTTGGTTTTGATGTATCGGGCGCTGGTGGAATTGTGGTTCATGGGGAACTTAATGCCGCTCTGCGCCAGATTGACCATCGGCTTGAACCCCAGCTCCTTGGCTTTGATCGTATCGGGCGGCTGCAGCAGCGTCCCGTCGATGCTGCCGCTGGCGAGCGCGCCGAAGCGCGCGATTTGATCGCCGGTCTGGATGAACGTCACGTCGGCATCTGGATTGAGTCCCAAGTGCTGCAACGCGTAGCGCGTCGCCGGATAAGCCGTGCCGCCGAAGCTCAAGATGCCGATCTTCTTGCCCTTGAGATCAGCGGCACTGTGAATTCGCGGCGAAACGTAAAGTGTGTAAGGAAAAATCCCCAGCGTGGTACTGATCAGTTTGACGTCGCCGCCTTTGAGCGCCGCGTTGATCGCCGTCGACCCGCCGGTGGTCGTGATCTGCACATCACCGGAGACCAGCGAAGTGATGGTCTGTGTACCGCCGGTGAAAGTGACCGGTAAAACTTCGATCCCCAGCTCTTTGTAAAAGCCTGACTCGAGAGCCGTCCACAAAGACCACTGGCTGACGCTACGCAGCGTGGCAACGATGACTTTGTCCTGCGCCGCGACGCAGTTCGCAACACCGAGGCACAAGAAAAAAATCAATGACGCGGCCTTCAGCTTCACAGCAGTCCTGCACCGAAAGCACGGCTCAACGTCTCGGGGTTTTGCCATGAGCGTTCCCTCGACAGCGGATTCTCAAACGACCTTTTCCAATAGCTGGAGCCATATCGCAAGACCGGAAGAGATGTACTTTCGGTTTGTGCTTGTGGCGAGCAGATCAATTCCAGCCATAAAAGTTGCGCGGATTGTTCTCAAGAATCTTAGTTCACGCCGTATCCGAAATTCGTTGATCGTTGCGTCATAGATGAACCGCGACGCGCTTGATATTTTGGCAAGGAGAACTTCAAACTCTTCCGAAGCATCGCCTCGTGGAAGACCGCCGCGCTGGCGTCTATTGAGCCCAGGCCTTGCGTACCTCCTGGCTTGAACTGATCAGCCCAAAGTGAGTAGCCATGTTCTTGAGCGAGAAGCGCTGGAGGTCCAGGTCGTACGCACCAACACAGTCCGCCAAAACCACCGCGTAGTATCCGCGCGCAAAAGCGTCTCGCACACAGGCCTCCACGCAGCCATTGGTGGCGACGCCGGTGAACAGGAGTGTCTTTGCGCCGAGCCCCCTAAGCATGGCGTCCATTTTCGGGTTGGTGAAAGCGCTGTGATGCCACTTCGGGATGGATGTTTCCCCGGGACGTGGCGCGACGAAGTCGCAAATTTCCCAACCCCAGGTTCCCGGGATAGTGTACTTGGCCCCACCGAGCCCGACCCGCCGGCGGCGCGCCAGAATCGGCCCGTTGTCGTGCTCGGCGTCGGTCTGCGCTTGGGTGTAGACGACGGGCACACCTATTGCCCTGGCGGCTTCTAACATCTGCCGCGAGGGCTCCTTCATCGCCTCGATGGTGGAAAGGTCTCCCTGCATCCTCGCGCCGCCTGGAGCGCAGAAGTCGTTTTGGATGTCGACCATAACGAGCGCCGTGTGGTCCGGCCTCACCATGTCCACTAGCTCGGGCCACACTTCCTTGACTTGCGGCTCCCACGGCTCGACTTCCGGATCGAATTCGTAGTCGGCGATAACCCGCTTCTCAAAAATCGGACGGCCGACCTCTGCGGAGACCCGCTGGTGCAGCGGGTGATCCGTGTAGCGCTTTAAGCTTGCCAAATCCTTCACGACGGCCACCATAGCGTGAGTGAACTCACTGTCACCGCGCAGATCCGGCCCCATTGACCAACTGAGCAGCTCCGGTACAACGTCTTTCATTGAGTTGTAACCCGCTACCATAGCGTCAATCTTCTCTTGCGGGGTGCCGGGTTTGACCTTGAGAAGGACAACATGTTTGATCATCTCAACCTCCGAAAATTGTTTGGCGGCCGGAGGACGAAGGGCGCCTTACCGATCGTGGTCGCCGACCGATAAAATTTCTATTTCGCTCTAGCCCTTTGGCAGAATTTTCGCCAGCTTTTCTTTGAGGGCAGCCGGCATAGCCAAATAATCGGTGATCAGTTTCTGGAGTTCCGCCGCGCCCGTCGGATTGATGTCCAGCTTCACCCTGTCAGCCTCCGCCAGAAACTCTTTGTCCGCCATCGTCTTGACGAAAGCAGACCGCAGTGCCGCCACGCGATTGGTGGGCACGCCGGGCGGCAGGAAATAGGGCCTCGTAAATAGATTGGGGACGACGATCCCAGAGCGAAGCAACTCGCGCTGTTCGTCATTCTTTGCGAAGGTCAGAATCATTGGGACATTCTGCCGTGGCAGGCCCGCCAGCGGCTTGTCGGTAAGTTGTCCGATCAGCAGCCACTCTCCGCTTTCAAATTTTGCCAGCGTCCGCGCTTTGTTCGAGGACCAGTCATTATACTGCCCAGCGACCTCGTCCTGATCCATAGCCAGCTCCACTGCAGCGGTGGTCTTGTAGCCGCTCACTACCTTGACGTTGGCGCCCAGGACCTCGCGAGTCAGCAGCGAAGCCGTGTGATTGGTGGTCGCGGCGCCGGCGTCTCCAAGAGTTAAGACCTTACCGCCCGGCTCCAGCAACTGCTCGAATCTGGTGATTGCGGAGGCTTTCGTCATTATCAGCACAGAGTTCTCACTGTTCGGCGCGCCGAGGTAGATGAATTTGCTCGCATCGAACTGGACGCCCTGGTGGCCCAATAACTGAGATCGAGCAATTCCGCCGATGATATTGGCAATTACGGTGCCGTCCCTGGGCGCCCGACTGTAGATGTGGCTCGCGGCTACCAGGCCGCCCGCGGCCGGCATGTTATCGACAATGATGCTCGGTTTCCCGGGAATGTATTTGCCCAGGTGCCGCGCGATCGCGCGGGAGTAGACATCAAAGCCGCCGCCCGCGCCGTGTCCAACAATGAGCTGAACGGTTTTCCCCTGGTAGAAATCAGCTACGACCTTCTCGTCAAAGGGCGCGGACATGTCCGCAACAAGCTTGCCGGGCTCGGCGGCGGGACTCGAAGCGGCCGTCAGGGCCGCCATCGGCAGCAGAGCCTCGATCAAGCCGAACAACGCCATAGTCGCCAGGCTTTTTTTCATATTGCTGATCCTCTCCGCTCGGCAGAAGATCATGAGTAGTCACGCGCTTGCCATTCGTCCGCCGAAACTCAAAATTGCCCGGCGCACTGTGCCTTTCGGTGTAGCCCCGGGGGAACATAGGACTGCACGCCGAATCGTATCATCGATGGATTGGGTTTTAAAACGACCTTTTCTATGGCCAGAGCTATAAGGGAGAACCGGCAGAGTTGTCAATCTCTTTTCTACTTGATGAACAAATGAGGCAGCGCATTTTCTGGGCGACGTTTTTGACGCCTGTGGAGTGGAGCAGACCGATAGCAAAGCGGCGTAGGCGCGACATACTTTCGCGGCCGAAGCCGACAGAGGACCTCCGCATTCAGCTTCGCTTGCGCATTGCTCTGCTCGATAGCCAAAGAAAATAGAAAACAGGCCACGCTGTCAACTTCGCACCGGCACGATGGATTTACAGATCCCGCTATCGTTCTTGGCGGGCGCCAGGCCCAGATGGCTAAGAAATTTTAACGGTCGACCGCTTGAAATGCGTCCCGTGAAAACAGTTATGAGCTATGCGGAGACTCGACCCCTTTAGACCGACTGTTAGACCGACCCCTAGATTTCGCCTTCAGATTTCGTTCGAGTCAAGCCCCTTCAGCCGGGCCCGGCCACCTCTCCGTATCGCGGGAGCTTTTTTTCTTGTGTCTGAGCTCGCTAAAAAACTTGCTCAAGAGCTCAGCACTCTCCTGCGCCAAGACGCCACCGCGTACCGGCAAACGGTGGTTAAGTCGGGAATCGTCACAGAGCTTGTAGAGCGATTCAACCGCTCCTGCTTTCGCATCTAAGCAGCCAAAGATCAGCCGGCCGATGCGCGCCTGGAGGATGGCGCCGACGCACATGATGCAGGGTTCGAAAGTGACATAGAGATCGCAGTCGGTCAATCGCCAGCTGGCGCGAAACGTGGCCGCCTGTTCGATGGCGCCGATTTCGGCATGCGCCAATGGGCTTTGCAATTGTTCGCGGCGGTTAAAGCCCGTGCCGATGACCTCACCGTCCCGGACGATCACAGTCCCCACCGGAACCTCACCGCATGCGTAAGCGTTCTGCGCTTCCTGTAGCGCCAAACGCATGAACGCTATGTCTTGCGCAGCCTGTTCACGCAGTGGGTCATCTTGCGCGGCTGACTCTGAATCCTTCAACATGGAACCTGAACGCGGGACAAAGTTTGCTTAGGGATGCATGTACTCGATCGGCGGCGGTTCGATATCGGTGACCACCTCGGTCACTCCGGGAACGGCCTTGGCAATGCGGACGATTTCTTTTTCCAACTCCGCGTCGGCGAGAATGCCGGTAATGCTCACCCGCCCTTCGTCGCTGCGCACGTTGAGCACGATGTTGCGGGTTTTCGCCGAAGTCACAAGCGCGGCTTGGACGCGGGCGCTGACGGTCAGCTCGCGAAAGGCTTTTTCGCTGATCGGAGTCGATTGGAACTCCGCCCTTTTGGTTGCCGTAATGATCATGTCGACCGCCATGTCGACGCTCACGCGCGTGGTGTTGATGACGAGATCGTAACCCTGGGGGTCGAGCCAATCGACGCTAAAAAGCGATCGCAACCGGCGGCTGCGCACGCGATCGAGATCTTTCAAATATTGACGCGCCCGCTCGGCATCCATCCCTTGGCGCTTGTTGACCTGGTCGATGCGAAAATCCATCGACGCCACCGTCAGCACCTTCAAGACATGGCCGACGCTGGGGAAAAGCTCCTGGCCGGCGCGGCCGTGGTACACCATGTTGCCGCTCTGCGCCACCTCGCACATGGCCGCTTGCAGGGTGATGCGATAAAGCCGCGCGCTTTCGAGCCAGCGTTCCCACCAGCGCCCTTCGGTCTCCAAGACCTCGGTGAACTTGGCTTCTGGAATGCCGTAGCGTCGGCTCGCCTCGATCAGCACCTCGCGATTGATGCAGCGGTAGCCCAGTGCAGCGGCAACTTTGTCGGCGATGGCACTCCCGCCGGTAAACGCCGCGTGAGAGATGGTTACGATGGCCATAACGTGACTCCTCCAATTTTCTAGGAAACCGCCGGTTTTCTCTGAGATCAGTATGACCTGAATTCATCGGTGTCAACTGACGCCGTATAGGCGCGCGCAATTGTCCCATAGAATCTTTTTTCGCGACGCGCTCGTCATATCCACCGCCATGAAATGATTGACCGCGTCGGGCCAATGGGAGTCGGCATGCGGATAATCGGTAGAAATCACCACGTTGTCGTCGCCGATGCGCTTGACGACATCGCCGACCAAATCCTCCTCGACGTCGACCGAGATATAGCATTGGCGCAGAAAGTAATCGCTCGGCTTCATGCTCATCGACTCATTGCAGTAGTCTTTGCGCATTTCCCAGCGCTCGTCCAAGCGATACAACGCCCACGGCAGCCAGCTGCAGTTGCCTTCGAGAAACGCCACGCGTAATTTTGGGAAGCGCTCCAAGACGCCGCCGGCGCAGAAACTGCCGACCGCGAGCATGAGCTCGATCGGATTGCGAAAGGCGTTGATCAGCACCGCTTCGTTGGCGTGGCCTTTGAAGCGATGGACGACTTGATCGGTGTTGGGATTGGCCGCCGGATGGAAACAGATCGGCACGCCGAGTTTTTCGGCTTCGCGCCAGACCGGGTCGTAGTAGCGGTCGTGAATATGCTTGCCGTTGGCCGGCTCGGGCACCAGGCATAGACCGATGGCACCCAGCTCGGTAATCGCCCGGCGCGTCTCGTCGACGGCCATGTCGACGTCGTGCAGCGTGATCAGCGCCGAGGGCCGCAGCCGCTTCGGATCGGTCTTGCAGAAATCCGCCATCCAATTGTTCCAGGCGCGGCAAAGATCGTTGGCGTACTCGGGCTCCAGGCTATCATCGCAGTGCAGCGGAAACGTGCGGAACAACACGGCGATGTCCAAGCCTTCGACGTCCATGGCTGCCAACTGCGACACCGAGTCGTAATCGCGCGCCAGCGGTTTGGCGTAGCGATGGGCCACTTCCGCCTCGCCCGGCGACGATTCTTGCACCGCGCTCTTCGGCGCCGTCGTGCTCAGCACTTGGGTGCCCGACGGCCGCAGCGGTTTGCCGTTGGCGAGGGAGAACTTGATCTGGCCGTGGCGCTTGCGCGGCTCGCCGCGCGGAATCCGATCGCCCCACTTGGGGTCCATGTATTTCAGGTAAAGATCGTGAGGCTCGAAGACATGCATGTCGCTGTCGAGAATCTTGTAACCGTCGCGCGCCATGAAGAGCACCTCCAATATTATTGCTTGATTCTTCTTGGCCTATAATCTTCCGCGCCGGTCCTGTCAACTGAATTTCTTGCGGGCAATGCTAGCGGAAACGCCGCCGAAGTTGCTTGACAAGATTGCGGCGAGCTGCAAAAGATTTCGCAGCAAATCCTGCGCAGCGAGCGAAAGTGATGGAGGCTTCGATGCTCACAAGAATGAAAAACGGCTTGGTGCTCACGTTTTCGGCAGTTGCCATTTTACTAGGCGTTGTCGGTCTCGGCACGGCGCAGACGCGCATTTCCGTCGGTGTGACCGAGACCATCGAAACCCACAACCCCTACGGCGACAGCGTTTCGCTCTTGTACGGCATTTGGAGCGAGATCACCGGCCCATTTTGCACCTACAACTACGGCAAAGGCGATTTCGAAGGGCGCCTAGCCGAGCGTTGGAAGGTGGAAAACCCGACCACCTGGCTTTTCTATTTGAACAAGAACTACAAGTTCAACGACGGTTCGCCGGTCACCGCCGACGACGTCATCCACTCGATCATGAACCGCGTGATCAAAGACCCGCAGTCAAAGCAGAAAGCCTCCGTCGCCCCTTCGGTCGTGAACGTTGAAGCGGTCGACAAACTGACCGTCAAGGTGACCACCGACAAACCGACGGCGCCGCTGCTGTCGTTTTTTTGCGACCGTTTGATCATTACCAGCAAAGCGATGTTCGATAAGTACGGCCGCGACGTCGCCGACAAGGAACATATGCTCGGCGCGGGGCCCTATCGCTTAAAGGAGCTGATTCCCGGCCAGCGTTTGGTCATTGCCAAGAACCCCAATCACCCCGACGCCAAGAGAAACCCGCGCGCGCCCGACGAAGTCGTCTACCGCGTCATGCGCGAGCCCGAGCAGCGTGTGACCGCGCTATTAAATGACGAAATCCAAATCGGCCAGTTCGTGCCGCCGCACATGCGCGCCCGTGTCGAGGGGAACAAAAACTTGAAGATCACGCCGGTGGATTCGGTGGAGATCATGTTTCTCGCCATGCAGCCGAAGCCGCCGTTCGACAAGAAGGAAGTCCGCCAAGCGGTTTGTCACGCGATCAACCGCGATCAAATCATCGGCACGCTCTTGGAAGGCTTTGCCAGCCGGCTCGACGGTCCTTTGGGGCCGGGACAATACGGCTATGATCCCAATCTCAAGCCAAAGCTCAACCACGATCCCGAACGGGCAAAAAAACTCTTAGCACAAGCCGGTTTCCCCAATGGCATCGATGCCGAGCTACAAACTCCGGTGGGCCGCTACACCCTCGACAAGCAGCTCACCGAAGCGATGATTCCGATGCTTAACAACGTTGGCATTCGCGCCAAGCTCGCCACCCCCGAATGGGCGACACTGTGGGCCAACGTGCAAAAAGGCACCGTGCCGTTCTACTACATGGGCCGCGGTTCGATCCAAGACCCGAGCGCCGCGCTGCATCAGTATTTTCATACCGGCGAGACGCCGCGCATCGGCTACTCAAATCCGAAAGTCGACGAGCTGCTCGATAAAGAACAACAGGAGTTCGATCCAAAGAAACGCCGGCAATACTTGTCGCAAGCCATGAGCATCATCACCGAAGATGCGCCGGCCTGTTTTATGTGGCGCCACAAGCTACTTTGGGGCATGAACAGCCGCGTCGATTACAAGCCACTGCCCGACTCGCGCATTTATGCCATCGACATGACGGTGAAAAAGTAGCGGATGGGAAGACCTCAATGGCCACTCAGATCATCGACGTTCACGCCCACCTCTACCCCGCCGGCTGTTTTACCGAGGTGTTGCGCGACCGCAGCGAGTTCAAGCTGCTCGACAACCCGCGCGGGCAACAACTGCTTTACCGCGGCAGCCACGTGATGTCGTTGCCCAGCGAGCAAGATGATTTGACCAAGCGTCTGGCTTCAATGGACGAAGCCAGCATAGAGACGGCCATTCTCTCTGTGGGTGCGCTGAATATCGGTTGGGCGGGCAGGCGGGAAGAAGCCGCCGCGCGGCTGATCAACGACGGCCTCGCCGCTGCTTGCAAGCAGCATCCGTCGCGCTTTCGTTTCGTCGCCGTGCTGCCGACGAGCAACCCAGCCGAAATGACAAGTGAGCTGGATCGCGCCCTCGCCCTTGGCGCTGCCGGTGTCGGCATCGCCACCAACATCGGCGACTTTCAGTTGCACGCACCGGAGGTGCGCCACTTCTGGCAGGAAATGCACCGGCGCGAGCTCATGGTGCTGGTCCATCCAACCACGCCCTGCGATGCGCCGCAGAACGATCCGGGAACGTTTCTTTCGGTAGGATATCCTAACGAAACCGCCATGGCAGCGACCAAGCTCGCGCTCACGGGCGTGCTCGCCGAGTGTCCGGACGTCAAGATCGTCTGGTCGCATCTGGGCGGCGGCCTGCCGATGATCCTGGATCGCATTGACCGCGGTTATCAGCGGTTTTCCAGTTGCCCGCATCCACCGGGCTTCTATTTGCGCCGCTGCTACTTCGACACCGCTTGCGCCCACGTGCCGGCGCTGCACTGCGCCCGCGCTACTTGGGGAGTGAACACACTGGTCTTCGGCACCGACGTGCCCCATGTGCCCAACACCGAGAAAGAAACTTTCGCCGCCCTGCAGCAAACTGGCTGGGTGCAGTCAGAGTTGGACGATATTCTTGGCGGAACGGCGAGGCGCCTGATGGCGTAGGCCCGTTCAACGGACGCACCAAAGGAGCTTTTTATGATGGTCATGCCCTACGGCGACGATCGCCTCATATTGATCCTGCAAGTCGATCATTCCAAAGTCACCGGCTGGTTCGCGGCCCATTGGGGCAACGACAACTTCGCTCGGCCATCGCCCTACGCTGCGATGGTCCTGGCAGCACAAGAGCATGACACCGGCTGGTGGGATTGGGAGATCAAGCCACAGCTCAATGCCGAAGGCTTGCCGCCCGATTACATCGGCAGCATCAAACACCTAGGCGGCAAAGTCTGGCTCGATTTCTATCGCCACGGCATCGAGCGCCTGGCCGAGCAAGACAGCTACGCCGGCTATATTGTTTCGCTTCATTCCGATGGCCTGCTCACTCAGGGACGCGGCCTCTTGCCGTACATGCCGGATTACAAAGTCTATCCCGAGGTTTTGGAGTTTCTCGCCGAGCAGGAAAAGTATCGCGCTGAACTCATGGAACAACTAAAAGTCTCGCCAGAGTATCGCGACCATCTCTCCGATGAACAGCTCTGGACCAATTTCAAATTGATGGAAGTCTACGACCAGATGGGCCAGTTTGTCTGCAACCGCTATCCGTTCAACAACACCGAGCGCAAAAATGGCCCAAGCAACACCATGAGCAACGTGCCGACGCCGACGAAGCCCGGGAAAGAAGACACGATTCTGACTTTCAACATTAAGGACGAGAGCCGCGCCGTGGTCACCCCCTACCCTTTCGATATCGACCCGCTGCCGGTGTCGTTCCAAGCGCGGGTTATGCCGAAGCGTCCCTATGGCAATCAAAGCGAGTTTCTCGGCGAGTACTACCGCGCCGAAAAGATCACGATCAACTATTCGCTGTACTCGCATTAATCTAGATATTCTCCCCTTTTAGAATAGGAGGATTCCATAGTGCACCATCGTTATCAGTCAACCCCAACTCGGATGATGATCCTCGCGGCATTCGTCGCTGCGCTGGCCACGCCTAAAGTCGGCTTCGCTCAAGCCAAGCCTCTTACGAAAGTGCGGCTAGCCACCTCCACAGCCGGCCTCGACTTCGCGCCGATCTGGATCGCCCAGCGCAAAGGCTTTTTTAAAGAAGAAGGCCTCGACTTCGAGCATATTTTGACCACCGGCGGCGCCGTCACCATGGCGGCGCTGATGAACGGCGAAGTTCAGTTCGTTTCCACCGCGGCCTCCGACGTCCTGGTCGCCCGCGCGCGCGGCGACCGTTTGCAAGCGGTCGGCATTTTTCCGGCATCGCTGGAATGGCATATCGCCACCAACAACAAATGGATCGAGAGCCGCGGCCTGAACAAAGCACAGGTGGCAAAGATGACCGTGGCGCAAAAGGTCCAAGCGCTCAAAGGCACGACGATTGGCGCCGCCACCGTCGGCGGCGCACCGGCACAGGTGGCTCGCTATCTTTTGCGCCAGAACAACTTGAAACCCGACGCCGACGTGCGCTTCGCCGCCGTCGGCGCCGGCGCCTCACGCGTCAACGCGCTGAAAAACGGCCAGGTCGATATGATCATCGGCGGCATTCCCGATACCGAGCAGCCCGAGCTGGAAGGTTGGGGCGTGACGTTCATACGCTTGGGCCACGAGATCGAAATCTTCAAAGATTACCCGCATGAATCGGTGCACGGCATCGACAGCTACATTCGCGCGAATACCGATACCACGCGCGCGTTGGTGCGCGCCATCGCCCGCGGCAACAACCTGATCATCGACAACCCGGCGGAATCCGACGAGTTGCTAGTCAAGCAATTTCCCAAAGTCAGCCCCACCGTGCTAAAAACCGTTATGGCGCGCAGCCGGCCGACGTTTCGGCGCAACCTGCGCATGACCAAGTCGGGCTGGGATAACATGCACAAAGTGATGGCGGCCGTGGGCTTGCTCAAGTCCGAGCTGAATTTGAACGAAGGCGAAATCTGGACCAACCAATACTTGCCGCAATAGAAGACTGACACGTTAACGCCCTTCGATGCACGCTTCGCGCTGCACGGGGCGAACGGAATTTCTTGCCCATATTTAGCTAAATTCGATGGATCTAAAGACCGCCGCGCCCCAGGCGCAAACCAGCGCCAGTGAATCCGCCGAGGATCAACAATCAAGAGACACCCAGCTCAACGGCACTCGGGCGTTTCTGATTGCGCTGCCAGGTCTGGTCACGGCGATTTGCTGGGAGTTTGCCGCCAGACAATGGCCGGATGTGGCACGGCTCGTCAGTCAGCCAACTGAAATCACCCGCGGCGTGTTCGACGTCATCGTCACCGGCACCATCTGGCAACACTTTCAGACGACTTTGACGGAGATGGCGGTGGGCTATGTCATCGGTGCGATCACGGGCGTCGCCCTGGGCTTTCTCTTTGGCCGGGTGAAACTGCTCGGCGATATTTTCAACCCCTACATCACGCTGTTCAACGGCATTCCCAAAGTCGCCCTGGCGCCGGTGTTCGTCATTTGGTTCGGCATCGGCATCGTGTCGAAGATCGCGATCATTCTGACCATGGTATTCTTCGTGGTCTTCATCAACACCTTTGCCGGGCTGCGCTCAGTCAACGAAGAGTACGTCAACATCGTCCGCCTGATGGGCGCGAGCCATTGGCAAGTCGTGCGCGAAGTATTTTTGCCGGGCACGCTGCCGTTTATCATGGTCGGCCTGCGCGCCGGCATTCCGTTTTCGGTGATCGGCGCCGTCGTCGGCGAATTCATCGCGGCGACCAAGGGACTCGGCTATTTCATCAACTACCATCAGGGCACCTACGACACCAATGGCATTTTTGTCGGCGTGACGATTTTGGCAATTCTCGTGGTCGTCCTCGATTGGCTGCTGTCGTTGGTCGAGCGGCGCTTACTCAAGTGGCGTCCGGAAGTGGAAGCGAAAAGCGTCGGCGCCTAGAGATCCTCGATTTGGCATTACATGCTCACTCCGAAGCCGCCTCCGATGTCCCGAGTAGCGTGGGTAGGTTCCGTGAAATCGGTCAGCGCGGAGCGCGTATCGAGGGAAGGGTCACTTCTTTCCAAAGATTCTGCTGAAAAACCAAGAATGCTTCGTCAGGCTCAGTATGAACGGACTTTTTAATGAACGATTTCAACTCCGATTCCGTTCGTCCTGAGCTTGTCGAAGGACTCCGGATGGGTTTTCAGCAGAATCTCCAAATATCCAAAACTAAATGCACCCGATCATCGACATCACCCATTTGACCAAGCGCTACCACTCTCGCGGCAGAACTGTATCCGCCTTGCAAGATATCAATCTGCCCGTCGAGCAAGGCTCGTTCACCACGCTGATCGGACCGAGCGGCTGCGGTAAGAGCACGATTCTAAAAATCATTGCCGGCATCGCCCTCCCCTACGACGGTCAATTGCGCTACAAAGGCCGCGACATCACGGCGATGAACACCGACGTCGGCTTCGTCACCCAGGACAGCAATCTGTTTCCATGGCTCACGCTGATCGAGAACGTCGCGCTGGCCCTAAAAATTCGCGGCTTGCCGGTGGAGCCACGACACAGCGAAGCCCAACGTTTCATCGACATGATGGAATTGAGCGGCTTTGAACACCATTACCCACATGAACTTTCCGGCGGCATGCAAAAGCGCGGCTCGATCATCCGCACGTTAATCTACAACCCGGAAGTCATTCTGATGGACGAACCCTTTGGCCCCTTGGACGCGCAGACTCGGCTGCTTTTGCAGGACGAACTCTTACGCATCTGGGACCAAAACAAGAAAACGATTCTCTTCGTCACCCACGATCTCACCGAAGCGATCGCGCTATCCGACAAAGTGGTGTTAATGACCAAACGCCCCGGCACGGTCAAGCGCATCTTCGACGTGCCGCTGCCGCGCCCGAGAAACGTTTTCGAGATTCACAACGAGCAGGGTTTCAGAGATATCTACCACGAAATCTGGGAGAGCTTCCGAACCGAGATAAAGATTTAGGAATTGCCTCGCGCAGGGCACGCAGAGTACGCAAAGTTCGGAAACATTTTCTTTGCGTCCTTTGCGCCTTTGCGCGAGGCAATCCGACAATCCGCGCTATTTCAACAGGTAACCGAACATCTCGCGCGCCTTGCGCACGACGTCCTGGCTCGGTGCGTTGACCTTGGGGAACTTATCGCCCCATTCGAACGGACGGGTGGCGTCGATGATCATTCGCGAATTGGTGAAATCTCTTACCTTGCGCTGCTCGGGGGTCAAACGCGGGTCGGCGGGTGTGCTACGCATGCGCGAGACGATGTCCACCGAAGTTGCCGGATCGTAGCGCGACAGCATTGCCCACATGAGCTGGTCCAAGTTGGACACGTCGATATCATCGTCGACGACGATGATCATCTTGCAGCCGTAGACGCTGGCGCCGCAGCTCGAAGCCAGCGTCGCCGCCTGCTTGGCATGGCCGGGGTAGCGCTGCTTGATCGCCATGGCGATCAGCATGCGCGAAGCGCCGATCTCGTGCGGCCAGACCTGCGTCACGTCCGGCACGCCGGCGTTACGCAGCTCCTGCTTTAACATTGCCGAGCGCATGATGGCGCGGTAGCGCGCCATCTCGTCGGAGCCGCCGCCAATCGGCGGCACGCCGAGAATGATCGGATCGTTTCGATGGTAGACGGCTTCGATTTCCAGCACCGGTTGGGCGCTCTCGTCCGACGCATAGTAGCCGGTCCACTCGCCGAAGGGGCCCTCAAACTTGCGGTTGTCATTATTCAAAAAGCCCTCAAGAACGATTTCCGAATTGGCGGGGAACGGCAGCCCGGTCACTTTGCCGCGCACACATTCGACGGGTTTGCCGCGCATGCCGCCGACGATATCGTACTCGCAGACGCCATAGGGATGCTCGGTGCCGGCCATAAAGAAAAACAGCGGGTCGCCGCCTAGCACAAGCGCCAGCGGCATTTTTTCGCCTTTACGGAAATATTTTTGCCGATGCATGTAGCCATGCTTGCCCGGCACCATGAGCAGACTCACGGTTTTCTTGTCCTGGATCATCGCACGGTAGCAGCCGGCGTTCACCCATTTCTCGTCGGGATCCATGGTGACCGAATAGCAGCCGGTGCCAATGTAGCGGCCGCCGTCCGCGAGGTGCCACTTCGGCGTGGGAAATTTCAAAATGTCGATGTCGTCGCCACTGACGACGTTCTGAAAGATCGGCCCGTCGTCAACGTAAACCGGCGCCAGGTTTCTTGGCGTCTTCTGATAGTGATCGAAGTAGGCATCGCTCAATTCCTGCTTCGTCAAGCCCTGAGGGAAACCGAAGGTCATCGCGCGCCGCTTGCCGGCAAATGTATTGATGATCACGCGAAACCCCTTCGGGCAACCCGGCACTTCGTCGAAGATCACCGCCGGCCCGTCATCGGGCGGCACCACGACGTCGGTGGCGAGCCCAATGCCCTCCTCCCAGGTGGCGCCGAGCACGGTTTTTAACTCGCCCAACTTCTCGGCCTCCGCCATCCACTCGCGCAGGTCGGTGAAAGCCAGGTGCGGCTGTATTTTTGAGCTATCGAACATGGCAGCTCCTCAAACTATTTCTTCTACACTCGCGCATCAGGTTTGCGCTAGCGATTGGCGACAATCATCGATTGTCCGGTTTTTTCCTGGCCCGCCAGTTTCTTTTGCAGGGTTTCCGCTTCCGCGCGGCTGGCGAGCCGACCCACGCGCACGCGATACCAACGCTTGCCCTTTACGTCGCCGCGCACGACGAAAGCGTCAAAGCCTTTTTCCTTGAGCCGCGCTGCGGTCAGGTTGGCATCCTTTTCGTCCGGGTAAGTGCCAACTTGCACGGCCCAGGAGCCGCCCTTCTTAACTTCCGCGCTGGCCGCTGGCTCGCTTTTGGTCTTTTCGCGCACCTCGCGTCTTTTCTGTTTGCGCGATTTTTTTTCCGTCTCTTTCTCTTTTGCTTTCTCTTTCGCTTCCTCAGGCAGCTTTTCACTGGCCTTAGCTTCGACAAGTTTGCTTGGCGCTGGCGCAGCCGCGAGCGGCGCCGGCGCCGCGCTGGCAACGCTCTTCGCCGCGCCGACGTTCACCGGCACAGTCACTTTGTTTTCGCTATCCACTTCGGGGAACCAGGCGTTGGCTTCCTGCACTAGCGTCAGCTCTAGCAGGTAGCTTCCGGGTTGGTCCGGCGCTTGAATGTTGGCCCGCAACTGCACGGATTCTCCCGCCTTCACATCGTTGGGCAGCGCCGTGCGCAGGCCATCGAAGACAACAACCTCTTTCTTGCTGTTGAGCCAGTGGTAGGAAAAATTGACGGCATACTTGCCTTTTGCATTGGCCTTGCTCGGCCAGGTCATCGTGCTGCTGTTTTTGAAAGAGACCTCCGCCGTCGTCTTCTCGCCAACGGCCATCTCTCTAGGAACGTTGTGCTTTTCGAAAGCACCTTTGAGTGCCACGGGCGGCAGTTTTCCCGCCTCGCGCGGACCGCAACCCACCAAGGTCGACACCAGCGTCAACCACAACAACCACGACGGCGCCTGCTTATGTGCCATGTTCGTCCTCAGCGGATTATAACGCGTAGAGCGTTTTGGGATTGTCGTAGAGAATTTTCTGGATCGCCCGCTCCGTGAGTTCTCCCTTGGCGGCACGTTTCTCGAGCTCCTTGCGAAACTCCAGTTCCATGGATGGATCGCGGTGCGTGTAATCCGAACCGACAATCAGGTTGTCCTCGCCGACGCAGCGGAGAATATACGGCAGGTCCTCATCAACCTGACAGGTAATATAAATGCGGTTATCCTTAAAAACATTGCCAGAGAGCTCGAGGTCCGGTATGCCCAACACCCCAACCGTCTCGCGGCCCTGTTGCCTAAACGCCTGGCGGCGCAGATCGTACTCGACAAATGGCGCCCACATGGAGCCGGCTTCGATGGCGCCAAAGCGCAGCTTGGGAAACCGTTGCGGTATCTTGTGCACGACCAGGCCGATGATCGCGTTGATCACGCCCGCTTTGGTGCGCATGAACTGCCCATGGGAGAACTCTCGCGCCGGAGAAAAGTCGGGAATGCCGGAACCGGTGTGAATGCAGACGGCCAGATCATATTTTTCCGCCGCCGCGAAGAGTGGATCGAAATAGGGATCGGCGGGATACTTGTTCGCTTCGCGATCGCCTTTCTTAAGCACGCCGCAGGCACCGTGTTCTTTGGCCCAGCGCAGCTCGCTTTCCATGTCATCCATTTTCATCACGGGCGGCATGCACACCCAACGCAGCCGGCCGTTGGACTTCGAGCAGCGATCGCCGAGCCAGCGATTGTAGCTCTTGCGCATGGCCGTGCTGACTTCGGGCTTTTCGGTGGCCTCCATCAAAAATAGCGTTGGGTAGATCACTTGGACATCGGTGCCCAGCTCGTCCATGTGTTTCAAACGCACGTTGATATCCAACAGCTCGCGCGATTCGACCACGGTACCGGAGTCTTTGTCGCTGCGGACAAAGCGGACTTGGCGCCGCCCGTCGATCACCCAGTAGCGCGCCGGCGGCAACTTCGGATCGGGATTGGTTGGATACGTCGTCGTCGGCTTGTATGGCAGGTCGCTCTCCGGCATGTATTCCCAGGTCGCATCGGTCTCGTCGATATGTGTGTCAGCGTCAATGATTCCCACGGTCAAACTCTCCTTGAAAATGCAGCAATGCTAACTTTTTTAGTATGGTTTAGGGCAAGATGAAAGAGGGGCGGCAGTGCGGCAAATCCATGCACCACGCTGGGCACGAAGATCACGAAGGAAAAAGATAAAGACTTTTATCTTCTTCCGAACTTCGCGTCCTTCGTGGTGAACAGTGGTGAACAAAGGTTTTCGACTTTGCGCCTTTGCGCGAACATATTCCGACCTCAGAACGCGTAGAGCGCTTTCGGATTGTCGTAGAGAATCTTACCCACGGCCGACTTCGGAATCTCGCCATTGGCGGCGCGCTGCTCCAAGAGCGCGCGAAATTCCAACTCCATCGACGGATCGCGGTGCGTGTAGTCGGAGCCGACGATGAGGTTGTCTTCGCCGACGTATTTCAGAATTGACGGCAAGTCCTCGTCAACCTGGCAGGTAATGTAAATGCGATTGTCTTTAAAAATATTGTTTTCGAGCTTGGTCTCGGGGCTGCCCAACACACTTCTCCGCCCGACGCGGTTCTGCACCCGCCGGCGCATGTCGTAGTCGACAAAGCTGGCCCACGAAGCGCCCGCCTCGACCGCAGCAAAGCGCAGCTTGGGAAACTGCTGCGGAATATTGTGCACGATCAAAGTCTCGATACCATTGATCGTCGGCGCCTTGGTGCGCCAAAACTGCGCCAAAGAAAAATCCTTCGCCGGCATAAAGTCCGGCGTCCCCGAGCCGGTATGGATACAAATCGCCAGATCGAGCTTCTCCGCTTCTTCGTAGAACCGGAAAAAATAGGGATCGGCGATCCATTTGCCGGCCTCGCGGTCGCCTTTCTTAAGCACGCCGCAGGCGCCATGCTCCTTGGCAAAGCGCAGCTCCTTGATCGCCTCGTCCATGTTGTGCAGCGGCGGCAGGCAAACCCAGCGCAAACGGCCACCGGTTTTGCCGCAACGGTCGGCGAGCCAGCGGTTGTAGCTCCGCCTTAGCGCAGTATCGACCTCCGGCTTCTCCGTCACTTCCATGAGAAACAACGTCGGGTAGATCACCTGAATGTCGGTGCCGATCTGGTCCATGTGCTTGAGCCGAACGTTTACGTCGAGCAACTCGCGCGACTCGACCACCGTGCCCGACTCTTCGTCGCTGCGAATGAAGCGCAGGTTGCGCCGCCCATCGATCATCCAATAGCGCGTCGGCACCTTCGTTGGGTCTGGGTTCGGCGGATACTGCGTCGTCGGTTTGTACTTGAGATCGTCACCGGTCATGAACTCCCAAGTATCTTCGGTTTCATCGATATGTGTGTCAGCGTCGATAATGCCCATGGAACTCTCCTAGTTAAGGGTTCAGCGCCTAGCGTCTGGGGTTTGGCGTTTTCGGATTCCGTTAACGCTAGACCCTAGACGACAAACGCTTATCAAATATCCCCAAACTGTTTGCGCCCCGTCATCTTCTCGTTCATGGCCGGATCGAGATAAATCGTCGGCCCGCCAAAGCCTTCGGCGCGGTTGCCAAGCAGCGCCAGCACCGTGTCGCCGTTGTTCTTGATGTTGTAGTCATATTTTGCCAGCAGCAGCACGACGCTGCCCTTTTCGACCTTGGTCGTGCTGCCATCGCCATGCTCGATCACGCCCGCGCCCTCGATTACGGTAAACGTTTCATTTGTCTTGCAGCGTCGCTAGTTCCATGAGGTGCCTCCGCTCTGCACTCCCATTCTTATTATGAATAAACCGAACTCTTCAAGGTTATCGACCAACCGCAATTGCATCTTCGTAGGGGCGGGTCTCAGACCCGCCCGCAGGCGAGGTTGTGGGAACCCCCACCCATGCCCCGCCTGGGCAGGTTTCAAACCTGCCCCTACAAATTTCGGATGCTAATCACACGGCACCGAACAATTTCACCGGGTTATCATACAGAATCTTCCGTTTCTGCTCTTCGGTGATGTCGCTTCGCGCTACCAGCTCCTGCGCGGCGTTTTCACGCCCCTCGCCATGCGGATAGTCCGATGAGAACAGCAGTTGATCTTCACCTAACATCGCAATCTCTTCTTTCATCAATGGATCTTCCATTTCGCCGCAGATGAAGAAGCGGCCTGACTTCAAATATTCTTTCATCGTCCGCTTGGGCATTTTGGCTTCGAGCACCGGCGGCTGGATCTCTCGGTCGCGCTCGATGTAGTGATCGATGCGCCCGACCTGATAGAACAGCCACTCGGCGCCGAACTCCATAAACGCGATGCGCATGTCGGAATAGCGATCGAGAAAACCATGGCCGAGCAGCGCGACAAAGGCCATCTGCGCCGGCAGTGCCATGCTCAGCGCGTGGGCGTCGAGAAAAGTCTCGACGCAGGGATCGAAAGCCGGAAAGCTCGCCGCCATGTGCACGCACAGCGGCAGGTTGTAGCGCGCAAACTCATCCCAGAAGTCGTTGAACTCGTCATCGCACAGCATCTTATCGTAGGCGGTGCCAAAGACGACGGCGGCGGAGGCACCGAGGCGCGACATTTCTTCCAAAGCTGCGATCGATTCACGCGGATGGCGCAACGGAATCAAACCAGCCCACTTGAGCCGTTTTGAATAGGGTTTGGTTTGCCTCGCGATGAAGCGATTAAAAGCACGAAACAACGCTGCTTCGAAGCGCGCATCGGCGGTCCAGCGGGCGTAGAGCGTCGATGGAAAAAGAAACTGCACATCGATGCCAAGCTGATCGAGATCGCGCAGGCGCGCCTCGGGATCGACGACAGTGAGCGAACCGCGACTGGGTCCTTCGACCACCCAGCGTGGCGCAGTCGCCGGCTGTAAACCTGGACCGAGCGCGTGCGGCTCCATGCGCCCGTCCGTAAGCCATCCCGCTGTAAATTTCGCCAGCTCGCCGCCGTCATGAATCAACGCCGGCCGTGGCCGCCGCGCTGCGAACTCTTTCGGCAAGTCCGCCCACATCTCCGGCGCCACGTTCACATGGGCGTCGGCGTCGTAAATTTTGTAACCGTTGATCATGGTTTGCCTCCTGGCCAGTCGTTCTGCGCTCTTAAACCACGGTGGCGAAACGGCTGTCAATCGGGAATCGTGGTTGGTGAATCGTGAATCGGAGAAGGTGTCCTCATCCGAGTAACCCCCTTTTTGGAAAAGAGGGGTAAGGGGGGCAGAGAAGCTCGTGACTTTTCCACATCGGTGGAAATACTTGAACTACGAAAAATCCCTCCTAACCTCCTTTGCGGAAGGGAGGAACCGGAACAACGCATTGACTCCCGTCGCGCCGCGATGTTAAGCCAAGACAAATCATAGCCAGCGCGCAAACTCGGAGGATTTCTCATGCTAGACGGAGTCACAGTCATCGATGCCGACGGTCACGTTTTAGAGACCGACGCCGAGATGGAGCAGTATTTCGACGGCGATTACACCGGTCACCGCCGCACCGGAACATTTTCAATCTTCCCTTCTCTCGACGGCTGGCCGCGCGGCTTTGTCCGTGGCTTGAACAAAGTCACCAAAGTCGACGTGAATAGTTGGATTCAATTCATCGAAGGCTCGAAGATCTCCGCCGCGGTGCTCTACCCCACCGCCGCCCTCTCGGCTGGGTTGATTCAGGACCACGACTGGGCCTGTGTCGTCGCGCGCATGTACA
The DNA here is from genome assembly GCA_016874755.1 of Deltaproteobacteria bacterium. Lineage (NCBI taxonomy): Bacteria > Pseudomonadati > Myxococcota > Myxococcia > Deltaproteobacteria bacterium. The sequence goes on from VGTH01000006.1 coordinate 42,445, forward strand.
ACAACTGGCTCTGCGATCGCTATTGCAAGGTCGACAAACGTTTGAAAGGCGTGGCGCTGCTGCCGGTGCAAAATCCCCAAGAAGCAGCTAACGAGCTGCGCCGCTGCGTGAATGACTACGGCATGGTCGCTGGCCTGCTACCAGCCGTGACCAACCTGAGCAAAGGCTTCGGCCACCAGGATTTCCACCCGATCTATAAAGTAGCCCAGGAATTGAACGTCCCGCTCACCGTTCACGGCGCCGTGAGCGCCAACTTGGGTTTCGATTTTCTCCAGACCATGTCGATGATCCATACGTTGGAGCACCCCATCGCGCAGATGATCCAGTTGACCAGCATGGTCTTGGACGGTGTCTTCGACCTGTTTCCCAAACTGCGGGTGGGTTATCTCGAAGCCGGCGCCGGCTGGATTCCCTATATGATGGACCGCCTGGACGAAAAAGATCACATCGACCGCAAACGCAAACACTTCCCCCTGAGCGTTAAACCGAGCGAATATTTCAAGCGCGGCAACATTTACGTCACCTGCGAAACCGACGAGAAGACATTGGACGTGGTCGCCCGCGAGATGGGTGAAGACTACATGATGTACCCCACCGACTTCCCGCACGAGCGCGAAGCCGGCGTCTTCGCCAAAGACATCCCGGAGTTCTGGGAGCGGACGGATTTATCGGAACGAGTGAAACGAAAAGTGTTTAGCGAAAATGCCAAACGGTTTTATAATATGGCTTGATTCTTTTCACCACGAAGACGCGCAGAGCACGAAGGAAAGAACCAGAAGCTGAAAAATAATCTTCTCCGAACTTCGTGTCGTTCGTGCCTCCTCGTGGTGAGTCAGACTTATCCGAACTTTGTGTTCTCTGCGTTCTTTGCGGTTAAATCTCTCCTCAGAACTTCTTCGTCACGCCGCTCTCTTCCAACCGGCGCGATAGCGTCCCATCGATAAACTGTTCCGGCTTGGCATTCGCCGCTTTCGCATTGGTCGCCGCGAGTACTTCCAAGATGGGTCTTATCCCACTCGCCGTCGGTCGCAGCGTCGGACTATAGACATCTTTGTTGTCGGCGTAGGTATTTTCCAGGATCGTCCGGTCCTTGATCTTGGTGTACTTCCCCATGACGCGCATGGCGCGTTCTCTGTCGGTGCGAAAAATATGCACCCCTTCGGCGACGGCGTTGAACGCCCGCTGCGCACGGTCCGCGGAGTCGCGAATGAAAGTCTTGCGCGTCGCCAGCACAAACGACGGATACTCGACGCCGGCGCCATTCCAGATTCTCTTAAAACCCATCGCCTCGCCGCGGTAGGTAAACGGCGGCGACAACATCGCTCCTTGCACCTTGCCGGCTTGCATCGCTGCCAGCGATTCGGGATAGCCTCCCGAGCCGATCAGCGGAATATCTTTAATCGGTTCCAGCTTTGCCTGGGCGAAGGCAACTTTGGCCATGTAAGCCGTGCTCGACGCCAACCGAGTCACCGCCACGGTCTTGCCTTTGAGATCTTCAACTTTATTGATGCCCGAATTGGCACCGACCCAGAGACTGATCGGCGTCGTGTTGGAAATGAACCCAGCCAACGTGAGATCGGCACCCGCCAAGATGCCGGCAATGATCGGATCGGCGCCGCCGTAGATGAAATCGATTTCACCCGCGATCAGCGCGCTCACCGCGACGGCGGAGCCGCCGATGTAAACCAGATCGGCGTCGGTGCCGTGCTTCTGATACAGCTTCTCATCGGTCGCAATCCACACCGGCGTGAAGATGCCGCTGACAGAGCTATAGGAAGCGCGGATCTTGTTTTGAGCGTGAGCCGCAGAAACGACGACAAGAACACAAGCAACGACAGAAAAGACTTTCAGAAGTTTTTTTAACGGCATTTTCACCTCGAAATAATTTTGTCGGAGATCATAAGGAGCAGTCGTCCATCTGTCAATTGAGCTTTGTGATCGCAACCGCATTTTGCATGTAGGGGCAGGTTTCAAACCTGCCCGCGCGGCGCGGGGTGGGGTGCCTCCGAACACGCCACCCTAACCACTCCCGGGGCGGGTTTCAAACCCGCCCCTACGTCGGATTCAACCGAGGCGGTACTGTTTGGTCCCAAGATTTCTTCAGCTTGACGTTGCCCGCCAATCCTCGCTACATATCACCTGAACGCGCGGAGGACTTATGCCTGGAATCATCGACGCCGACACCCACATCGCCGAATCGGAGAGCATGTGGAAACACTTCGATCCGAAAATGCATCACCGCCGACCCGTGATGGTCTCGGCGCCCGATGACACGCTCTACCGCGACTTCAACGTGCTTTGGCTCATCGACGGTAACATATACCCGAAAGCCTCCGGCAAAGGCGGCTTTCGCATCATCACGCCGACCGCATCCAAGCGCGAAATCAATCGCACCGACATTGCGCTCGGCTGCCGCGAAATCACCGATGTGCCCGCGCGCCTTGCCGACATGGACACGGCAGGCGTGCAAACCCAGGTGATCTATCCGACGTTATTTTTAATTGACGTCACCGACGACAAAGATCTTCAGATCGCGCTGTGCGGCGCTTACAACAAATTTCTCGGCGAGGTCTACCGCAAGTCGAACAATCGCTTGCGCTGGGTCACGGTCCTGCCATATCTATCGGTCGATGAATCCATCGCGCAAATGCGCGAGGCGAAACAAAACGGCGCCGTCGGCCTTTTCTTTAGCGGCATCATGGGATCGCTCACGTTGAACAATCCGCATTTCACACCGATCTATGCCGAAGCGGAAAAGCTTGGCCTGCCGATTTGCGTCCACACCGGCCAGAGCTGCCGCCACCTGCTGGAGTTTTTCGATCTAGAATTGAACGGCACCTTTGCGACATCCCATTGCCCGCCAATTATTGGTTTTCGCGATTTGGTCGCGGGCGAAATCCCGGAAAAATTTCCCGATTTGAAGTTTGGTTTCTTGGAAGTGTCGGCAAGCTGGGTGCCGTTTCTCTACCATCACTTGAAACGCTCAGCGCGCCCACGGCCGAGCTTTCCCAAAGCGCGCTGGAAATTTAGCTCATGCGAAGAGCTGTTTCGTGAATATCGCATCTACGTCGCCTGCGAAGCCGACGAAGACATCCCCTATTTGGCGGGCTACATCGGCGAAGACAACTTGCTGATCGGTTCCGACTACGGCCACAACGACCCCGCGGAAGAGAAGGCGTTGGTTCAAACCATGCGCTCGCGGGAAGATTTGTCGCCGGCGTTGGTCGAAAAAATCATGTGCGAAAATCCCAAACGGTTTTACGGCTTGGCATGAATCGGCGAATTTAACGCATCGATGTAGGGGTGGGTCTAAGACCCGCCCGCGTGCGGTGGCGGCGGAGATGCAGCCCCACACCACCGCCCGCGCAGGTTTGCAACCTGCCCGTACATTTGGAAGGCGGAGAGCCTATGATCGTTACAATAGTCATCGCTGTGATCCTGCTTCTGCATTCGAACCTCTGGGCGCAGGCGCCATTCTACCAAGGCAAAACCATCACGGTGATCAGCTCCTCCAGCACGGGCAGCGCCTACGACATTTACGCTCGGCTTGTGGCCCAGTTCATGGGCAAACATATCCCCGGCAACCCCGGCTTCGTCGTCCAGAATATGCCCGGCGCGGGTTCACTGATCGGCACCAACTATGTTTACGGCCTTGCCAAGAGCGACGGCACGGCGATCGGCGCGCTGCAGCCGTCGATGTATTTCAATCAGCTGCTCAAACAGCCCGAGGTCAAGTACGACTGGGCCAAGTTCAATTGGCTCGGCAGCTCGGACAAGTCGGAGAGTTTGCTCTACATGCGCGCCGACTTGCCGTACAAGACGCTGGCCGACGTGCGTAAAGCCAAGGAGCCGCCCAAATGCGGCTCCACCGGCCCCGGCACCTCGGGCACCTACTTCCCCAAACTGCTGGAAGAGCTTCTCGGCACGAAATTTACCGTCATCTCCGGCTACAAAGGCGGTGCGGAAATCGATCTCGCCGTCGAGCGCGGCGAGCTGCATTGCCGCGCCTTTACGATTCAGGCGTATCATTCGAGAGAGCCTTACCACACCTGGCGCAAGAAAAATTTCGCGCGGATTTTGATGCAAACCGGCCAGAGCCGCGACCCGCGTCTCGCCGACACGCCGACGATTTACGAGTTGATGAACGAATATAAAACTCCCGAGGCGCAGCGCCGCCTGCTGCCGTTGATCCTAGCCGCCAACGACTTCGGCCGCCCCATTGTTGCGCCCCCTGCGGTCGCCCCGGCCACAGTGAAAATCCTGCGCGACGCACTGATCAAAACCTTGGGTGATGCTGAACTGCTGGTGGAAGCAAAACGAAAAGACCTCGACATCACACCCACTCCGGGTGAAGAGCTGCAAGCATTGGCGAAGCAGGTCGTAGTACAGCCTGCAGACGTCGTGGCGCGGGTAAAGACGTTGATGGAATAACGCACGCGAATCACGTGACGCATTTCGTAGGGGCGAGTCTCAGACCCGCCCGCGGCGCGGCGGGGACTGCATGAAGAACGCCCACCCCCAAACCCCACCCGGGCAGATCTCAGACCTGCCCCTACATCGGATTCTCGTTGAATAGCGCCTGGCAGGCTCACAACTCCGTGAACGTGGTTCGGCATAACTACGAATGCATCGCTTTCCACACCGGGATAATGTTTTGGTAATTCTTCCCATGTTTTTTGAATCACACGGCCGGCATCGTTCAAACTGATCTTTCCATCCGAAACCTCGCCAAACAGACAGGCGCGATCTTGGGCGACGATCGTCACAAAATAGGCACCGGCCTCAGCGTAGTCGTAACCACGCAGCCGTATCGACTTTCGTTGCGGTCTGCTTCGCTTGTCGTCCATCGCGGAATCACTAATCACAAACAGGCGTCACTGCAACCCATCGCCGATTCCGACGTAGGGGCGGGTGTCAGACCCGCCCGCGGCGGCGGTGGCGAAAACCCCACACCACCATCCCCGGGCAGGTTTGAAACCTGCCCCTACGTTTCAGGAGGTCTACACGTTCAATCTGTGCGTCTTGATGTAGGGGCAGTTGCCCGTCCTCTACCCCCGGGAAGGCACGGGGGCCTACCCCTACAAATTCGCGATGCTTGCCTACGCTGATTGCTTGACAACCAAACCCGTGCGGCAATATTTTTGAACCGTCCATTCAGGAGGTTTCCATGTTTGACGTAAAAAGCATCCGCACTTTCGCCATGAGTGTTAAAGATCTTAATCGATCGGTGGAGTTCTACACGAAAATCCTCGGCGGCAAGATCACCAAGACCGTTGAACCAACCGAAGAGCAGATCAAGAACGGCCAAGTGAAAGAAATCGACGTGCGCCTGGGCAATTTCGAAGTGCATATATTCGACGGCTCCAAAGGCCCGCGCGCACCCGACCCGCATCACACGTTGAATATCCCATGGCAGGAAAAAGACAACGCGCTAAAAATGGTGATGGACGCCGGCGCCATCGTCGAGAAAGTCCGGCCGCACCGCGGCACGGATAATTATTCGATCAATGTCTTCGACCCCGACGGCAATCGCTGGGAGTTGTCCTTCGCCAAAGAGAATTAGGAATATCTCGCGCAGAGAACGCAGAGGCCGCAAAGGTTCCGGAATGTAGGAGCGGGTCTCAGACCCGCCCACGGGCGGCGGCGGAGTGCGGGGGGATCAACCGCCCCATCCCGGCCCGGGCAGGTTTTAAACCTGCGCCTACATCGGAACCGAGGCGGCGTTCAAACAGTTGGCCTCGTTGATAAGATGAGCTCAGACTTCGTATTTCGATCCGCGAACCTCCAATCCGATCTCGAAACTCTCTGCACCTTCGGCGGGCGCTTCGCGGGCAGCGACAGCGAAGCCAAAGCGCGCGACTTTCTTAAAGCTCGACTGGCACAAGCCACCAGCCGGCACGTCGATATTCACCGAGTTCCGTACAACGGCTGGTCGCGAGACTCCTGGGCTTTGAAACTCCTTGCTCCTGCCCCCCTCACCCTTCACTCTCATCCTCTGGTTCGCTCGCCATCGACACCGCCCGAAGGGATTGAAGCCGAGGTCGTCGATCTCGGCCGCGGCACGCTCGAAGATTTTGAAGCGCACGGGTACGAAATAGCTGGCCGCTTTGTGCTCGTGCGCCACGAGTACATGTTTTCAACCACGCACATTCATCGGCGCGTGAAATATGGCTGGGCGAAAGAGCGTGGCGCAGCGGGGTTTCTCATCGCCAGCCACATTCCAGATGACATCGTCGTCACGGGTTCATCCGGCGGTGAAGATATTCCTGCGCTGGGAATCACCCACGAAGGAGCCGAAGTCTTGGCGCGAGGTGACGCCAGCTTTCCGCGCATTCATCTCACTGTGAAAACCCGGACCGGCTCCGCCACCGCAGAAAATCTCATCGCCGAAATGCCCGGCCAAACGGACGAGTGGGTCGTCGTCTGCGCCCACTACGACGGCCACGATCTGGCGCAGAGCGCCATCGACAACGCCACCGGCGTCGCCGCCGCGCTCACGGTCGCAGAGACATTCGTGCCCATGGCCGCGACACTGCGGCGCGGCCTGCGTGTTATCTTCTTCACGATCGAGGAATGGGGCTTGTTGGGCTCGCGCGCATACGTCGACGAATTGAATGAAGCCGAACGGCGCAAGATCACGCTGGTGATCAATTTGGATTCGTTGGTTGGCGGTTCAAAACTGACAGCGCTAACGAGCGAGTTCGAAGAGCTAAACGCTTTTGTTGACCACTGCGCGCGCAAGAGCGGCACATCGATCGCAACTCATCCACCGATGATGGCCAACTCCGATCATTACAACTTCGCCCGACACGGTATTCCGGCACTGCGGCTGGTTTCGGGTTTCAACGAGCCGGATTCGGATTTGGGTTATTTGCTCACTGCGGGAGACACATTGGACCGGATCAATAAAGACCAATTAACCGCGGCAACCAAAATCGCAGCCAGCATGGTGCATGAAGCCTGTACGCACCAAGGGATCATCGCGCGGCACAAGGAAAAAAAAGCGCGGGTCTAAGACCCGCCCCTACATCTGAATTATTTTTTGCGCTTTTTGCGTCTTTTGCGGCCATTCTCCGATCCGAATCGGATCTTACTTTACGTTCCTTGCGCACTTTGCGGTTAAATCCTTCCGAGTCCCGGGCGCGATGAATCGCGCCCCTACATCCGGATTATTTTGCGCCTTCTGCGCTTTTTGCGGTTAATTTCCGAATCCGAGCGCGCAACCCGCGCCTTTGTGCCCTTTGTGGTTAATTCCTAATTGTATTTCTTCAAGATCTCACGTGCGATGACCATGCGCATGACTTCCGACGCGCCTTCGGTGATCAGCCGGCTGCGCTGGTCGACGAACCATTTCGCTAACGGCAAGTCCAACGTCAAACCAATGCCGCCGTGAATTTGCAGGACGCGGTCAACAACCCGGAATGACATCTCGTCGGCGAACAGTTTCGCCATGTAGGCTTCTTGGCGAATGTCCTGCTTCTGGTCGTTTTTCCACGCCGCTTGGTAGACCATCAGACGCGCGGCGTGTAGCTCGACGTACGAATCGGCGAGCTTAAACGTAATGCCCTGCCGTTCCGATAACGGTTTACCGAACGTGATGCGCTCTTTCGAGTAGCGAGCGCCCATCTCAATGCAGCGCTCGGCGACACCCAGCGCACGCGCGCCGTGCTTCAAGCGGCCGATGCCCAGCCATTTTTGCGCCAGACGAAAGCCGTCGCCTTCTTTACCGACAAGGTTCTCAGCCGGTATTTTCATGTCGTCGAAGGTGATGTGCCAAGGCTCCTCGCCCATCATGGTTTTGTAACGCGTGACAAGATTCAGCCCCGGCGTTTTCATGTCGACCATGAAACAAGAAATGCCGCCGTGCGAACCCTTGGCCGGATCGGTCACCGCCATCAACTGACCGAAGTCGGCATCGCCGGCACCGGTGATAAACCGCTTGGTGCCGTTGATGACGTAGTGATCTCCTTGCCGTACCGCGCGGGTTTTCATCGAGCCGGGGTCGGAGCCGGCATCCGGCTCGGTCTGCATGAAGCAAAGCTTCTTTTCGCCCGCCAGCACCGGGTCCATGAAACGTTTCTTCTGCTCGGGATTGAGCGCGTAGAGGATCGGCCGCACCTCCGGGCCGAAGATGCCCTGGCCGCGCGACGGCAGCGCCACGGTGCGCGACAACTCTTCCCAAACCAAAACTTGCGCCAAACTACCGAGCCCGCCGCCGCCGAATTCCTCCGGCACGTCGAACATCCACAACCCCATCTCCCTGGTTTTCTTTTCTAGCTTCTCGCGGATGTCCTTCTTCAACTCCATGTTCTCGATCGTGTGCATCTCGATCGGGATCAATTCCTTATCGACGAACTTCCGCACCGTGTCTTTGAGCATCTGCAATTCATCGGGCAAATTAAAATCCATCTTGAACCTCCATTTTGGATTTTAGCTTTTGGATTTTCGATTATCGGATCAGACGCTCAGATCACCCGACTCCGATTCCGACAATCCAAAATTGTCTTAGTTCTTGTCGACCTTGTACGATCCCAACCCCGGCCGGTATTCCTTGCGAGCAAACTGCTGCAAGCCCGGGCGTCCGCCGATGGCGGCTTTCGCCTTATCGGAGATCAAGCCAGAGATTTCGTAGGCGACTTCCGGGTTCGAATAGAACGTGTAGTACCAGGCTTCTTTAACAGCGTTGAGCGCCGACGGCGCTTTTTCCTTGAGATTGTTGGCGATTTCCATCACCTCTTTGTCGAGGTCGGCGCGCGGCACGGCTTTGGTGATGAGGCCGATGCGTTCGGCTTCTTTGGCCGTCAGAGTCTTGCCGGTGAGCGCATAATAGAGACCATGTTTCGGCTGCAGGTGTTCGGTCAAAACGATGGTCACTTCGCCGCCGGGGAAATGGCCAAAGTTCACTTCCGACAAACCCATTTGCACGTCGTCCGCGGCGATCGCGATGTCACAGCCGGTCACCACGGTGAAACCGCCGCCGAACACCCAACCGTTGATTTTGGCGATCACGGGTTGCGGCATTTTGCGCAATATTTCGTTTCGCCATTGGCGCGATTTCTCACGGACTTCATCGCGCACGCGGTCGGGCTGGGAGTCCATTTCAATAAAATATTGCTTCAAGTCCTGGCCGGCGCAGAAGCTCTCGCCGGCACCGGTGATGATGATGACGCGGGTGTCTTTGTCGTAGCGCAGGTCGGTCAAGCAATCGTACATGTCGCGGTGCAGCTGCGGGCTCATCGCGTTGCGCTTCTCCGGCCGATTGAGCGTGATCGTCGTCACGCCATCTTTCTTATCGACTAATAGGGTTTGATAGTTGGCCACGGCACTTCCTCCTAAAATGTTTGTAAACTCCTCAAGGTCCTACTCTAGTCGCGCGCAACGTGCAAGAAGAATGGCGACCAACCGGTCAACCCTAAAAAACCTGGCGATTGTCGCTGCTCAGCGCTTTACGACCACGTCGCGCAGCAACTTTTTCCAACGCTCTTCGTTGCGCTCGTACTGCTCAAAGGTGCCGCCCTTCTCGGGGTACCAGCGCTTGAAGCCGTAATCCTTCGTCGGCGTAGCGAAGCGGAAGCGCTCTTCCATGATCTTTTGCCCCTCGGGGCTTAGCAGGAAATCCGCCAGCAACACGGCACCATTGGGATTGGCCGCCACCAGCGGCAGTGCTACGCCACCCGCGTTGGTCGGATTCAAGTCCAGCGGCACCCACTCAGTCGGCGCGCCTTTCGGCTTCGCAGCCAGCACATGATTGCGAAAAATCGAGATCGACATCGGCATTTCGCCTGCCGCCATGAGCTCGTGGATCGCGCCGCCCGAAATCATGTGCATCTTCATCTCGATCAATCTTAACTGTTTAGCAAACTCTTCACCCTTCGCTCGGATCACCGCACCGATAAACCGCACCCCGGTGGAGTCACCGCTGACGCCGATCTTGCCCTTGTTCTCGGGCTTGACCAGATCGGCAAAACTCTTAGGGACCTCGTTGGCTTTGATCAGATTGCGGTTGTAGCCCAGGCTAATGATCGACTCGCGATCGGTGGTCCAGAGCACCCGGTCCTTGTCCGCCTCTTCCTTGGAGTCAGCTGGGTAATTGACCAGGTATGGCGAAAAATAAGGCGTCAGCAGCTTGCTATCGCGCAAGACCATCAGGGTCGGCGGCGTAGTCTCGTAAATATCCGCGAGATTTTTCTTGGCCTGCACCTCGGAGAGAATCCGGCGCGTCAAATCGTTGCCGCTGGCGCGGTACGTCTCCAGCTTGACGCCTGGATACTTCGCTTCAAAGACATTGGCGATGTCCCGATGCGCAGTCAGACTGGTGTACCAAACGAGCCTGCCTTCTTTCTTTGCGCCCGCGAAGAGCATCTGCTCGCGGTCGGCGCCGCGGTAATTGGCCAATTCAGCGAGAGACTTGCTTTGCGCATTGAGCCACGACGGCGCCCCCAATAACGCAACCAAACCGAGAATCCCCGCGTACGTTCGCATTCCGATCTCCTTACTCCTCACTATTCACTCCTTACTACTTCATTACTTCCTGGTAATTTCCTGCAGCAGCTTCTTCCAGCGCTCCTCCGCCTTCTCATACTGCTCCAACGTCTTGCCCTGTTCCGGGTACCAGCGCTTAAAACCGTAATTCTTGGTCGGCACGGCAAAGCGGAATTTTTCCTCGTAAATCTTTTGCCCTTCAGGACTCAACAAAAAGTCGATGAACAACAAAGCCGCGTGCGGGCTATTACTCGCCGCGGGCAGGCCAATGCTGCCAGCGTTGGCCGGGCTCAAATCCAGCGGCACCCACTCGGTCGGTGCGCCTTTGACTTTGCCGGCCAACACGTGATTGCGAAAGATCGAAATCGACATATGCATCTCGCCGGCGGCCATCAGCTCATGCATCGCCCCGCCGGAGATCATATGCGCTTTAATATCCAAACTCCGGAGATTTCTGACGAACTCTTCGCCTTTCGCCGCGACCATCGCACCGATAAAGCGCACGCCGGTGGTATCGCCGCTGACACCGATTTTGCCCTTGTTTTCCGGCTTGGCGAAGTCAGCAAAAGTCTTTGGCACCTCTCCGGCTTTCATCATGTTGCGGTTGTAACCAAGGCCGACGATCGACTCGCGATCGGTGGTCCAGAACACACGCGTCTTATCCGCTTCCTCTTTGGAGTCGTCGGGATAATTGCCGAGGTGCGGCGAATAATACGGCGCAAGCAGCTTGTGCTCGCGCATGATCATCAAGGTCGTCGGCGTGGTCTCAAGCAGGTCGGCAATGTTGCGCTTCGATTGCGCCTCCGAGAGCATCCGCCGCGTCAGATCGTTGGGTGCGGCGCGATAGGTTTCGACCTTGACACCGGAATATTTCGCTTCGAAGACGTTGGCGATATCGCGATGCGCCGTGAGACTCGTGTACCAGGTGAGCTTGCCTTCCTTCTTCGCGCCAGTCAGGAGCATCTGCTCGCGATCGGCACCGCGGTAGTTAGCGAGATCGGCAACGGAACGGGTTTGGGCGGAGGCGGAGGAGGACACGCAGAAAAACAAACAGGCTGCAAGTAACGAACGACTTCTCATTCTTTCTACTCCAAGAATTTTGCCCCCTCGGGGAAGCATGCGGGTTGACTCCGAGTTCCCCTCTCTGGAAAAGAGGGGTTAGGGGAGATTTGCGAGGCGCGGTCGGAGAGACGCATTATTTTTTGACAGCCTCCCCCGAGGCGGGGGAAGAAGTAAAAACCGCTCATTATTCCAAGACCCCGTCCGCTTTATGCGCGGCGATCGTCGCGGCGTCATAGCCTACCACATCGCGCAGCACTGCTTCCGTGTCTTTGCCAAGCACGGGGAACTCCCAACGGCGCGTCAACTTCGCATTGGTAAAGTGCAGCGGAAAACTCGGCAGCACGACTTTGCCCAAGCGCGCGTTTTCCACTTCGACGATGAAGCCGCGCTCTTTTAACTGCGGATCGTTCACTAAGTCTTCGCCCGTCTGCGCCACGCCGCAAGGAACGCCGGCTTTTTGCAGCTGATCGCGGATTGCAAACGTATCGCGAGTTCTTGTCCAGGCGGAGATCGTTTCATCCAGCCCTGCGCGGTTTTCTAAACGCGCGCTGTTGGTGGCAAACTTTGCATTACCCGCGATCCCTAGAATATTCGCCAGCGCGTTCCACTGCTGCTCGGTCTCCGCGGCGATGGCGCACCAGCGATCTTCCCCTTTGCAGGGGTAGACATTATGCGGCGCCACCGCGCGCGAGATATTGCCGATGGGCTCAGGATTTCTCCCGCTCGATGCGGCTTCCATCAAGTTGGCGCCGATCATGAACGCGGTCGCTTCGGATTGACCGAGATCGACGAACGCGCCCTGCTTCTGCCGGTCGCGATGGAGCACCCCGGAAATGATAATGATCGCGCACAGCACGCCGGTGACATAGTCGGGATAAACCAACTGCGCCCCCACCGGCGGATTGGTCACGCCTGGATGGTTCCACATATAGGTCAAGCCGGTGAAGGCGGTGATGTTCACACCGACCGTAGAATAGTGCCGCTTCGGCCCCGTCGTGCCGAGCCCGGGCATGCGCAAGTTGACGATGTCCGGCTTCACCGCGCAGAGCTGGCGGTAGCCCAAGCCGATGCGGTCGACCACATCGACGCTGTAGTTGTCGAGCACCGCGTCGGCCTTTGCAACCAGATCGTGCAGCACGCCCTGTCCCTTGGGATGTTTGAGATTGACCGTGAAGGAGCGTTTGTTGCGGTTAAATTCCAAAAAGCGCGGCGACAGGTTGGGATCTTCGCCGGTGCCGAAAAAACGAAACGGGTCCATGCCGCCTTTGCTCGACTCTATTTTCATGACGTCGGCGCCGAGCTCAGCCAAAATCGTCGTGCCATAAGGTCCCGCAAGCACGTGGTCAAAACTGACGATACGCATGCCGTCGAGCGGGCCGTTGCCGCTAGTCGCTGTCGACTTCGGCGACTGAGGCGCCGCTCTCTTTCCGCCGATATCTTTCCAACCATCGAGCAGCGGCACGCTGCCCACCTCCGGACGGCTGCCGTCGATCATGAACGGCATCGCCGGCTGCTTGGCGCTGCCGAAACCGGCATGCTCCACTGCCGTCATAAATCCACGGCCCTGCACATGCTCGTCGTTGGCGAAACCCATCGGCGTATTCACCGGCACGCAAGGAATGCCTTTTCCCTGGAGCAGGTTAGTAATCTCCGCCATGGTGAACTTGCTGAGAAACTTCTCCACTTCGGGATTGAGCTCATCGGCATGCTCACGCCGGTAGACGTTGTTCAACCAGGCGGCATCGTCGAACACCGGCGGGTGATCCTTCCACACGTTCAAGAACAGCTTCCAGTGCTGCCGCGTAACGTAGAGATAGACGAAGCCATCTTTGCACGGAAAGATTTTCGCCGGCGCCACCGAGCCATGCTGGCTGCCGGCGCGCTTGAGAATCTGTTTCTCGTTGGCCCACAAGCGAACGATATGCTCATGGGTTCCCAACGTTTCCTGCATCGAAGTATCGATGTGATCGCCCTGGCCGGTTCTCTCGCGGCGATAGAGCGCCGCGAGCACGCCAGCCGTCGCGAACAGACTGGCGAAATAGTAAGCCTGCGACTCAGGGGCCCTGCATGGCGCCGTGGCCGGATCGCCGCAAACATAGAGAATGCCGCTCTCAGCCAAACCGACCAGATCGTTGTAGGCAAAATCTTTCTTCGGCCCGGTCTGACCGAAGCAAGTGATAGAAGCCATCACGACGCCCGGATTCACCATTGCCAAATCTTTGTAGCCCAAACCCTTTGCCGCCAACTCACCCGGCTTGAAGCTCTCGATAACAACATCAGCGGATTTCACCAGCTCACGGAACGCCGCGCGCCCCGCGTCGCTTTCCAGGTCGACGACCTTGCTGTGCTTGCCGGCATTCAAATGCGCAAACGTCGCGCTCAACTCCGCGCCGTTTGACGATTTGATAAACGGCGCGAGTTTGCGCACCGGATCGCCGCCAGGCGGCTCGATCTTAACCACTTCCATACCCAAGTCAGCCAAAATGCGCCCGCACAACTGGCCGGAGAGACCGGTCAAATCCAACGCTCGATACCCTTTGAGAAATGCTCCACCCATTTATCTCTTACCTTTGGTGAAATAGTTTAGTGCAAGATTATTATTCACCACGAAGACACGAAGATCACGAAGGTAAGAAAAGAAATGAAATGAACAAAATCTTTTTCCGAACTTCGTGTCCTTCGTGCCTTCGTGGTGAGGCGGGCTCCTCACCCGCCGACGTAGCGCGTTCTCATCTGATTCAGGATTTCCGACGCCTGCGTCACCATGCGGTCGACGATCTCTGCCGCCGGCACGTTGTTTTTCTCCTCGCTCAACATGCCCGACACCTGCCCGCCGGGCACGTGCAGCAGATCGACGCGGTCCGCCGCTTCGGCGGCGCGCCGCACTTCGTCCATGGCGTTGCCCTGGTATGGAGTCGGCATCGCCGGCAGACCGGAGTCCATCCACTCTTTGATGACCGCGCTCTTGTAATGGCGCGCGTAGTGGCCGCTGGTGTAGGCCGTGCGCACGAAGTCTTCCGACGTGCCTTTATAGATTTGCTGCTTGTAAACCGGATTGATGCCGCCTTCTCTAGTCACGAGAAACGTCGTGCCGCACCACACACCCACCGCACCCAGCGCCAGCGCCGCTGCTACACCGCGGCCATCAGAGATGCCGCCCGCCGCGACTACCGGTTTCGGTTTCACCGCGTCGACGATTTGCGGAATCAGCGGGAAGTTGCCGATCGTCCCGGTGTGGCCGCCGGCTTCATAGCCTTGCGCGATGATCACATCCGCGCCTTTGCGCGCGTGGCTCAGCGCGTGCTTCACCGCGCCCGCCAGCGCCATGACTTTGATGCCGCGCTCGTGCGCCAACGGCACGACTTCGGCGGTGTCGCCCAAGCCGATGATGAGAATCGGCACCTTCTCTTCAAGAATCACTTTCAGCTGCTCGCGCGTCGCCGCCGGAGTTTTGACCCAGCTCTTGCGATCGGGCGGCACCGGCTTCAAGCCAAGTTTCGGAATCATCTCATCGTTAAACTTGGCATGTTTGGGATATTTTTCCTGGATCTCCTTGCGTACTTCATCGGGGTCAGGGATTTTGACATCTTCCATTTTAGGCAGCGTGATATCGACGCCAAACGGCTTGTCCGTCAGCTTGCGCACTTCGCGAATGCGCTCGCGAATCACTTCCGGGCGAATCGAGCTGCCGCCGATGCAGCCCAACCCACCAGCATTGGAAACCGCCGCCACCAACGCCGGCGGCGTGGTCAATCCCTCTTTGTCCCAACCCATGCCCGCTTGAATGATCGGATATTTAATATTCAACAAATCACACAAGGGTGTATGCAAACTCATAATTCCAACTCCTTTCGAAGACGGACCCGTAGCTGTGCTCAGGGTGACAGCAAACGAAACGCACCGACCGACAACCTTGAACTTTGAACGTTGAACCTTGAACGGAAATTATTTCTTCCGATCCTCCGGCTTCACATAGCCCGTCGTGCCGCCGCCTTTCTGCGAATGCAGATAGCCTTCGACGTCGCTCAGCGGATTGGTGTAGATGCGCATGCGGTGCGACACCAAATCATCGGTTTGCAGTGCCATGTCGAAAGGCAAATCCTTTTCCATGTACGCTGCAATCTTCGCGCTCTCCAGCGTCGCGAAGTTGCGCGAGCCCAACTCTTTCGCCAACTGCTCGACGGTTGGAATCAACTCTTTATCGGGCACGACCTCTGAAACCAGACCGACCCGCTCCGCTTGGGCAGCTGTCATATTGCGGCCGGTCAACTGAAGGTAGAAGGCCTTTTTATATGGAATGCCGGTGTGAAATAGCGTCGAAGTCGCCACCGCGCCATAGCTGCCGCGGATCACCTCGGGCATGCCGAACATCGCCGACTCACAGGAGATCGCCAAATCATGGGCGTTGAGCAGCGCAAAGCCGCCGCCCAGGCACCAGCCATTGATCGCCGCAATCGTCACCTGCGGCATGCCGCGCAGCACACGCACGATCTCATAGGTCGAGCCGCCTTCGTCCCAACGGCGCCGCTTGCCCTTCCAACTCTCGCGCAGATCGTAAAGATCCAGCCCCGAGCTATAGGAATTTCCTTGGCCCGTCGTGACAACGCATTTGATTTTTTCATTCTCGCGGATTTCTTTCAGCACCGCGATCATTTCGGCCATCAATAACCGACTCAAAGCGTTCTTTTTCTCTGGCCTATTGAACGTCAGCCAAGCAACTCCGGTGCTTTCATCAACTTTGGGAATAATCGTCTTCATCTCAACCATAAGCTTTCCTCCATTTTGCGCGCTTCGATCTACGATCACTATCAAAACTTGCATGCAATCATCAACTGTAGGGACAGGTCGCGACCTGTCCCTACGTCTCACGCCCATTCAATCAGAGCCACTTCGCTTTACGGAACCGGAAGAACAAATAGAGGTCAATCAGCACCATCACGATCAGCGTCACAGGATAGCCGTGAATCCACTCGATCTCCGGCATGTATTTGAAGTTCATCCCATAGATACCGGCGACCAGGGTCGGCACGGCGATCAGCGCGCCGTAGGCAGCGAGCCGCTTAGTCACTTCGTTTTCCTGCAACGAGACCAGCGACAAGCTCACGGAGATGGCCGTAGTTACCATATCGCGCAAGCTATCGATGGATTGATTTAAGCGCACGAG
Organism: Deltaproteobacteria bacterium; assembly: GCA_016874755.1. Taxonomy (NCBI): domain Bacteria; kingdom Pseudomonadati; phylum Myxococcota; class Myxococcia; species Deltaproteobacteria bacterium. Next base: position 59,153 of record VGTH01000006.1, read on the forward strand.
ATGATCTGACACGTCGCGAAAATAATCTTGCAGGCCCAACGCCAACTGCGGCACGCGGCCGCCGTGCAGGCGGCCGATCGCTTCGAGCAAAGGCTCCACGGCATGTCGCAGCGTCATCAACTTTTGCTTGATGCCGTAGAGCGCCTCGATACTCTGGCGCTCGGTCTGTTTGGCAAAGATCCGCTCTTCCACTTGTTCAAGCTCGGTTTCAATGAAATCCAAAATCGGAAAGTAGCGGTCCACCACCGCGTCCATCAGCGCGTAAAGCACGTAGCCCGAGCCATGCTTGAGCAGATCGGGCTCACCTTCGCAGCGCTTACGCACATCAACAAAGCCGCGCTCAGCGCGGCTGCGCACGGAGAGAACATAGTTGGGTCCGACGAAGATGGCGACCTCGCCGACTTTCAACTCCTCGCCGCCATTCTCAATCATGTGCAGCACGACAAACAACGATTGGCCGTACTCTTCGATCTTAGGCCGCTGGTGGCCGTGGTGCGCGTCCTCGACGGCGAGATCATGCAGACCAAATTGAGCTTGCATCGCGGCAAGCTCTTCGGGCTCAGGGTCTTTGATCGCAACCCAGACAAAACAATCTTTGCGCTGAATGTAGGAATGAATCTCGCTTACCGGTATGTCGGCGAGCTTGCGGCCGTCTTGGTAAGCGACGCAGTTAATCAGCATGAAACATTAATGGATAATTGAAAATGGATAATGGATAATGCTCGGAATCACGATCCGAAAAGTTATCCATTGTCCATTATCCATTATCAATTTCTCTTCACGATATTTGGATAATCCACCATATCGCGCTGCCCGCTGTTACGGTAAAGCCGTTTGCCAGCGCGCGGGTAGTCGACGACATCTTGTGGCAACCGTTGCCCGATAACCAAGCAAACGAGGGGCCCGGTGCCGTCGTTGATCGTCTCATGCGCCGGCCCACCGCCGGGGAGGCCAATGAAATCTCCCGGGCCGATCTTGTGCTTCTCCTCGCCGATCACCGCCGTGCCGGTGCCCGACAGCACGTAGATCGCCTCGTCTTCATACTTGTGGCAATGATACTCCGACGAGCGATCGCCCGGCGCGATCGTCATCATATGCACACCCATATTTTTCAAGCCCGCGGCGTCGCCCAGCGACTTGTTGATGCGCTTGCACGCGGGGTTAACGAAATGGACACGCTCTTCGCCTTTCATGGCGGCGATGGCTGCGGCGGATAGATACATCGTACACCTCCCGTGTTTTGGAACATCTATCTAGTCTACTCGCTAAGTAAGAACGGAACGACGACCTCCGCAAGTTCTTCCGGCTTCTCATGCGGAATATGATGCCCCGCCCCTTCGATCGGCACGATCTGGGCGTTGGGAAACAACTGCGCGCGGTGGCCGCGCACCGATTTCATGAAATCGCTCTCGGTGCCGTAGACGAAAAGGATCGGACACTGCAATCGCTTGATGAACGCTTCGATCTGCCCTTCCGACATCGCCGTGGTCGTGCGGTAGCGCAGGATCGGATCGTGCTTCCAGCGGTAGCGCCCGCCTTTGAAATAGGCGCCATGCTCCGCCATGTGCAGCGCCGCGCGATCGGGAATTAGCGGAAAAGTCTTCTGAATCGCTTTGGCGGCGGCTTGCACCGTCTCATGCGGAAACGGAATTTCGATGTAGTCGCGCCCGCTCAAACGCTCGGCGATGATGTTCGGGACTTCTTCGTCCGCGCGCGCAAAAGGCCCCAACGATTCAAGCAGCACCATACGCTTCACACGCTCGGGAAAGGTGCCGGCGTAGAGCAGACACATGCTGCCGCCGAGCGAATGGCCGATGATCGTCACCGGTTCTTTGTCGAGATGCTTCAACAGACCGGCAAGATCGGTCAAAAAATCTTCATGCTGGTACGCACGGCTCAAACCCAACCAGTCGCTATCGCCGTGACCGCGCAGGTCGAGAGCAACAGCGTGCTTGATCGGCACGCCGCGCCGCCTGAGCGCGTCGAGAAAATGATCCCAACTGCGCCCCTGGTCGCGAATGCCGTGGACAAACACGTAGGTATGTTCGTTCGGATCACCCCACTCCCAGTAATGCAGCTTCAAGCCTTCGTGGGTGAAGTAACGCCGCCGTGGATCTCCCTGGTGAGCTTTGCCGTGGGCTTTTGCCGCAACTTTCGGTTTTTTTCCGGTCGCGACCCTGACCCGGGTCGTTTTGGACTTTGCCTTGGTGGTTTTTTTCTTAACCGGCTTTGCTTTCTTCTTCATTGGAGCCCTTCTACACAAGTGAAATTACATCTGGGCATATAACCACGGGCAAATTATTTCTTGCAAGCGGAAAAGCCGACAGCGGCAGGTTCTCCCTGCGACGTTGTCAAACTTGATGGGACGGAAAGCGTAGCAGCCCACAGGATGGGCACGCAGGCCCACCTGTACTGGAAGCATCCATGGAGGTGTGGATTCCGGCAGTCCGTGCCGGAATGACAATTATTCTTTTTCCGAAGCTCTGCGCGCTTCTGCGCCTCAGCGCGAGATAATCAAGTTCCCCGTTAGTGCGTTGCCGTAGCGACTAATGTCGTGCAACCGAAAGCCAGCGCAATCGTGATCCGACCGATCGGTCCAATGCGACTAACCCGTCCAATCACTTCCTCTCCTCTTCAATGAACTTCTGCACAAAGGTCACGATCTCCGGCGAGGCGCGCAGCACGCGCTCGCGCAGCTTTTCGCCGTCCTCGCCGACTTCGAAGCGCGGCTGGAAGCGCATGACTTTTTTCGCTTCGGCGATGAATTCTTCGTCTTTGGCCAATTGGGTGAACGCCTGGCGCATCGCCAGGATCGCTTCTTTGGGCGAATTGGGCGAGAGCAACGCGACCCGATTAAGATTCTGGCTCGCCATGTTGGCGGCCTTCAACACCTCATACTTAATGCCCGTCGGCGGCTTGCCGTAGATCGACGTGTAGACCTCAGTAAAACCCATCAGCTCCGGATAGTCCGGGCTTTTGCGCATGGTGCCGTCGGGGGCGATCACGTCGTGGTAATAAAGCGGCGTGACCATGCCGGTTTTGACCAATTGCGGCTCGACCACGCCGCGATAGCCGGGAATATTTTCGTCATGATACTGAATCTCGTTGCGCTGCACGGCTAGGCGCGCGTCGTTGCTGCTGTTGTAGCCGGTGACGTAGTCGTATTTCACGCCGAGCACATCGAAGGCCAGGCGAAAGCGCAGGTCCTTGTTGCTGTCAAAGCTCAAGCCGCCGGCTTTGAAGCGCTCGGCTTTGACGATGTCCTGGGGCCGCTTGATCCCGGGCGGCACGTCGGAGCGGATGTAGCAGACCGTCACACCCTGCACCGAGGCGATGAACGGCACTTTCATGAGATCGACGCGCAGCGTCGAGCTTTTCATCATCTGGTGATTATAAGGTCCTGTAAAATAGCCGAGGGTCAACCCGTCCGGTTTGGAGCGCTCGCCGAGGAAATTGATGCCGGTGACACCGCCGCCGCCCGACATGTTTTGCACGACGATGGTCGGATTGCCCGGCACATGGCGCGCCAGATGGCGCGCGACGATGCGGCCTTCGATATCGGTCGGGCCGCCGGCCGAGAAGTTGATAAAGAAAGTGACCGTCTTACCTTGGTAATAGGGGCGCTCCGCCGCTGGCAGGTTCGTTGTGATCACGCTCAGGCCGGCGGCGAACAAGAAAATCCGTAGAACGGTCGACATCGTGGACACCTCCAAAATCTTCGGTTGGAATCTGAGAGCTCTCATTATTTCCTTACTTCCTCGACGTATTTGCGGACAAAGTCAACCACCTCTGACGGCGCCCGCAAAACTTTGTCGCGCAGCCGCTCGCCGTCCTCGCCGACGTCGAAGCGCGGGTGAAAGTGCATGGCTTTCTTTGCCTCGGCGATGAACTCCTCATCATTGGACAGCGCAGTAAAGGCCTGGCGCAGAGCCAGTACAGTCTCTTTGGGCACATTCGGCGCCAAGATCGCCACACGGCTTAAATTCTGGCTCGCCATGTTGGCCGCTTTAAGCACGTCGTACTTGATCCCGCTTGGCGCCTTGCCGTTGATCTGAGTAAAAACTTCGGTGAACGAGTCATCCGTGGGGCCGCCCGCCGCGTAGTTGATCAGAAAAGTAATGGTCTTGCCCTGGTTAAATCGGCCGCTCCGCGGCTGGCAAGTTTGCGGCGGCGGCGCTCATCGTTGCGGCGAACAAGAAGATACGGCGTAAGGTCGTCAACATCGTGAAACCTCCATAACCGTTAGATGGCCAATGAAAGTTGTCACTATTTTCTGACTTGCTCAATATACTGCCGCATGAAATCGATGATCTCGTTGGGCACTTGCGTAACCTTTTGCTTGAGCCGCTCGCCGTCCTCGCCGATCTCAAAGCGCGGGTGATAGCGCATCACGCGCTGCGCCTCGGCGAGAAATTCTTCATCTTTGGCCAGCGCAACAAAGGCCTGGCGTAGGGCGAGCACCGCTGCGGTGGGAGTACCGGGCGGCATGAGCGCGACGCGATTCATATTCACGCTGGCGATGTTCGCGGCTTTGAGCGCTTCGTACTTGATGCCCGACGGCGGTTTGCCAAAGATCTGCGTATAGACCTGCGTAAACGAGCTGAACTCGGGAAAGTCCGGGCTCGGCTTGAGCACACCGTCGGGGCTAAAGACATCGTGGTAATAGATCGGCGTCACCATGCCGGTTTTGACCATCTGCGGCTCGACCACACCGCGGTAGCCCGGAATGTTTTCGTCGTGGTACTGGATCTCGTTGCGCTGCACTGCCAGGCGCGCCTCGCTGCTGCTGTTGTAACCGGTCACGTAATCATACTTGAGTCCGAGGATGTCGAAAGCCAGGCGAAAGCGCAGATCTTTGTTGCTGTCGTAGGACAGACCGCCGGCGCGAAACCTCTCGGCCTTGACGATGTCGGTGGGCTTCTTGATCCCCGGCGCCACGTCGGAACGAATGTAACAGGTGGTGACGCCTTGCACCGAGGCGACAAAAGCAAACTTGCCGACGTCGGTGCGCAACCCCGGCGTGCGCATCATCTGCTGGCTGTAGGGGCCGGTGAAATATCCCAAGATGGAGCCGTCGCGCTTGGCCACTTCACCCATGAAATTGACTCCCGTCAGCCCGGCCGCGCCGGGCATGTTCTGCACGATCACCGTGGGAGTGCCGGAAATATGCCTGGCGAGATGCCGGGCGATGATCCGCCCTTCGATGTCGGTGGGTCCGCTGTTAGCGAAGTTGATCAGGAAGGTGATGTTCTTTCCTTGATAAAAGGGCCGCTCCGCCGCAGAGCTTGCGGCAGCGGAAAACCAGCAGCCCAAAAACACGCCAAACCATCGCAACGAAGCAATGTGTTTCATCGGTCCTCCTACGGTTTTTTTTCGTAAAGTGGAACCCTAAACTTAGCGCACACCCAACTCCGCCTTGGCATCGCGCAGATAACTCGAATCGACGTACTTGTTGCCATTGGGCACCGGCCCCTTCGACTGCGATGCTTCCCAATAGATCTGCGTCGCCACGTTCATCCCTTCCAGGTTAATGCTGGCGTCGTTGGGCCAAATCTTATGCTCGATGTAATATTCCCAGCCGCGCCTGACCTGATCGGCAGGCAGCTCCAGCTCTTTTGAAACAAACGCCACCGCCGCTTCTTTATTGGCGTAGAACCAGCGATGCACGTTGATCATCGCTCGCATGAAGCGAACGAACAAAGGACGATTTTTTCTGCCACGCTGCGTGCAACGGTAAACGCGCCGAACTGATAGCTGGGGATCGCATCGACGAGCCGCCCGACGCCGTGATAGCCCTGATCGGCGGCGACAAAATTGAGCGGCACACCCAAAGCCGCCGCATGGACCTGACCAGCAGCGAGCGCCGCCAAAGTCGGCCCGGCGCTGCCGGTGGCAAGGATCTGATAGTCGCGGCCGTACTCGAAGCCTTTCGCTTTGAAATAACGGCGCAGGGCAAAACCCAAGCCCGAAGTCGCGCTGGTGGCGCCAATGATCTTGCCGCGCAGTTCATTCAGCGTCGCAATGTTCTTGCTGGTCATGATCACCTGCGACAACCCGTTGATCGTCCCGCCGATCATCGTCACATCGATGCCGCGCTCCACCGCGGCGATATGGGCGTCCGAACCAGAGGCTGACACATAGACTGATCCGCTGATCACCGCGGCCAGTGATTTATCCGCGCCGCGCACATAGATGAGCTGCGGCTCCAAGTCTTCCTTATCCATGAAGCCAAGCTTGGCCGACGCCAGCATGGGGCCGTAGCCAAGGCTTTTGCTGGTGATGCTGTAGGGAAATTTGGTTTTGCTTTGGGCGAAGCTTGTTAGCGGTGCCAAGACCGTCAGAAGCAGCGATACGACACTAGCAATCTTCATGGAGGACAAGTACCTCGGTGACTATTTGCGCGTCAAGAAGAGCGGGCACGATAAATCGCACCTCCACATTCTGAAACATTTTTGCGATTTTTGCGTCTTTTGCGGCCATTCTTCTTCTGATCCACTCGCAAAGCGCGCCTTTGTGCCCCCTGCGCTCTTTGTGGTTAAATCCTCTTCCCATGCCACCCATCAAATTTGGCGTCGGTCTCTACGGCACCGACAGCGCGCAAGAAGCGGTCAAACTCGGCCAGCTCGCCGACGAACTCGGCTACGACCGTTTTTGGATCGGCGACTCGAACATGATCTGGCGCGAGCTCTACGTCCTTGCCGGCGCCATCGCAGCGACGACCAAACGCATCGCCATCGGCCCCGGTGTGACCCATCTTGCCGGGCGCCACATTACCGTCACCGCCAGCGCTATGGTGACACTGCACGAACTATCCGGCGGCAGGGTTTTCCTCGGCTTCGGCGTCGGCGCCAGCGGGCCAGCCAATATCGGCATGAAGCCCATCGGCGTCGATGAGATTGAAGCGAATATCGAGACGCTGCAGAAGCTCTTTGGCGGCGAGTCCGTTGAGATCAACGGTAAGCAAGCAAAATGCCTGTTCCCCTGCGGCTCCCTGCCAATCTACATCGGCACGCGCGCGCCGCGGGTGATGAAAATGGCGTGCCGTGTTGCCGACGGATTCATCCACTCCGGTGAATCTCCGGTACTCCAAGAACTTGTGAATCAAATTCGCGGCTATACACGCGAAGCCGGCAGAGAAAGCCACTCGGTTGAATTCGTCTATAGACTCCCGTGCGCCATCGACAACGATCCCGCCACGGCTCGTGAAGCGGTGAAAAGCGTCGTCGCCCGTACCGCGATGACGCAACTCGGGCGGCTCTACGATCGCGACAAATTAGACAATGAAGATGACCGCCGCGCCATCGAGCGCATGCGCCGCGAGTACGATACCTACCATCACATGGATGCCGTCCATAGTTATCTGGTGCGGGATGAATGGGTGGAGCGGTTCGCACTGGCAGGAGCGACGGATCGGATCAAAAACAAGGTTCAGGAGTTCGCCGACGCCGGCATCGACGAGTTGACAATCATTCCATGCGGGAAGTCACGGCGAGCGGTGATTGAGAATTTTGCAAAGGCTGCCATCGCCCGGTCGTAGGGTGCGCCGCGCGCACCGAATTCGGAGATGGCGCGCACCCCGCACCCTACAAATTCATTTTGCGCCTTTTGCGTTTTTTGCGGCCAACCTCCGACTGGAACGGCTATTTGGAGAGTTCCTTCGTCGCCTCCCGCAGAAAACTCTGATCGACATATTTTTGCGGCGGCGGCAGCGGTGATTTGTTCTGGGTTTGCTCCCAATAGACTTGGGTGGCGAACTTGACGCCTTCGACGGACAGATCACCATCGCGCGGCCAGATTTTCTGTTCGGTGTAGTATTCCCAACCGCGCCGCGCATATTCCGGTTTCATATCCATCTCTTTGGCAAGAAACGCGATGGCGGCTTCCTTGTTCTCATAGAGCCAGCGGTGCGCAAGGATAATCGCTTTCATGAAGCGCACGATTACCGGGCGATTCTTCTCCGCGAGTGAGCGATAAACCGCGAGCCCGGCCACCTGATAATGTGGCACCAAATCGGCAACGCGGCCGATGGTGTTAAAACCCATGTCAGCGGCGGCGTAGTTGAGCGGCACGGCAATCAACGCTGCGGTGACCTGACCGGAAGACAGCGCGGCGAAAGCCGGTCCCGACCCGCCGGTGCCGATGACGGTGTATTCTCGCGGCTCGATGCCTTTTTGCTTCAGCGCTTCGCGCATGCCGATGGTGGTGCCCGAGTTGACACCGGTGGCACCGATAGTGGCACCGCGCAGATTCTCGTACGTCTTGATGTTCTTGGAGCCCATGATGAAGTGCGTCAATCCATTGATCGTGCCGCCGATCATGACCAGATCGATGCCATTTTCCTTCGCCGCGATCGGACCGTCGGCTCCCGATGACAAGACTTGCACAGAACCGCCGACCAGCGCCTGCACCGATTTGTCCGAACCGCGCACGACGACGAGCTGGACGTCTAGTCCCTGTCGATCGAAGAAACCTTGCTTGGAAGCGATCCAGAGAGGGCCGTAGCCTAGCGTCTTACTGGAGACGGCCATGGGGAATTTGATTTTTTCTTGGGCGTGCAGCGGCGTACAAAAAACGACGAAGAGTGTGAGGAGAAGAGCAAACAAAGAGAAACTGGCCATTACGTTTTCCTCCGTTCTCTGCACGTCCAAACGTAGGGTGCGCCGTGCGCACCACTTCCGGAAACGGTGCACATGGCGCACCTACTGCCTCCGTCAGCCCTCGGGCGTGATGAATCACGCCCCTACACCGAATGCCCTTTGCGCTTTTTGCGGTTAACTCTTAGCTCAGTGAGCCGCTACGAACATCTCACGCACTTTGACCTTGTTCACCTTGCCGACCTCGGTGTGCGGCAGCGACTCGACGAAATCCACTGTCTTTGGAACTTTGTAGGCGGACAATTTGTCTTTACAGTAGCTCAACAGCTCAGCGCTTTGCATTTTAGCGCCGGGCTTGAGCACGATGATCGCCTTTAACGCTTCGCCCCACTGCGGATCGGGCACACCTATCACAGCGGCTTCAAGCACGTCGGGGTGGCTATAGATCACGCTCTCGATTTCCAAGGGGTAGATGCTGATGCCGCCGCTCTTGACCATGTCTTTTTTTCGGCCGGAGACAAACAAGTAGCCTTCTTCGTCAAAGTAGCCCAGATCGCCGGTGTAGAACCAGCCGTCGCGAAAGGAGGCGTTGGTGGCATCGGGATTCTTGTAGTAGCCGTGGGTCGCCAACGGGCTCTGGCAGATGATCTCGCCCACCTCGCCCACTCTCACTGGCATGCCGGCGTCGTCAACGACGCGCAAATCGACGCACCAGACAGGGCGGCCGGCGGAGTTGGCTTTCTCGGCGGCATCGCCAGGCTTGGAGATCGCCATCTGACCGGAATCCGTCGAAGCATAAGTACGATAGACATTGGGCGTCAAATTTTTCTTGAGCGATTCCAAGATTGCCGGATGGACTTTGCCGCCGGTGATCGCTAGACAGCGCAACGAGCTGGTGTCGTATTTCTTCGATTCCAGCACATGCAGCATGCGCTCGCACATGACCGGCACGGCGCCGACGTAGGTGACTTTTTCCCGCTCTATGGTCTTCAGCACTTCTTCGGCGTCGAAGCGCTCGTGCAAGATCATCGTACCGCCGTAGTAGATGATGCCCAGAGTAAATGAACGACCCGCATTGAAATAAATCGGCGAAGATAGAATCGCCTTATCGTGGGCGCCGAGCCCTTTTTCGATGGCGTTATTAATGCAATGAAATACAAACGTCCGCTGCGTCGCCAGACAGCCTTTGGGAAAGCCGGTGGTGCCGGAGGTTAACAGAATCGCGAAGGGATCGTCTTCGCTTACGTGAATATCTGGCTCCTCCGAACTTTGCCCATTCAGCAAGCCGCCGTAGCTCAAGTCCCCTGAGAGCGAAACTGATTTGACGTCGGCAAGATTCTTAAGCTTCTTGGCGTTCTCGAACTCCTGAACACAGTCTTCTTGAAGAATGATAAACTTGGGCTCCAGCGCGGCAATCGTCGAGCCCATCTCCAGCGCTTTCCATTTCACATCGAGCGGGATGGCCAACGCGCCGATTTTTGCCGTCGCGAAAACGATCTCCAGATGCTCGATCCGATTGCCCACCGACAACGCCACGCCATCACCGCGTTTGACGCCGATCGATAATAAACCGCGCGCAAGCTGATTCACCCGCGCGTTCAAATCAGCATAGCTGATCTCGCGAAAGCGATCCTTCGCCGCGATCTTAACCGGAAATTTCCAGGCGTTACGGCGCAAGCCGTCGCCCATTAGCATTGGTACGAAATTCATAGCGTCTCGGGTCCAGCGTCTGGTGTCTAGCGTTTTCCGGATTCAACCCCAGACACTAAACGCTAGACGTTTCTTATCTCCCTTTCCAATTCGCCGGCCGCTTTTCGACAAACGCCTTGGGCCCTTCTTTGGCGTCTTCGGTCTGCATCACCATGCTTTGTAAGTCCGACTCGTAGCGCAGCCCCTGTTCAAAGGTCATATCCATGCCTTTGTAGATCGCGTCTTTGATATAACGTAGCGCGAGCGGTGCGCCCTTGAGAAACGACTGGGCCAGCTTCTCGCCCGCTGGAATGAGTTGATCGTAGGGCACGACTTGATTGACCAGACCGATGCGATGGCACTCGGCGGCATCGTACAATTCGCCGGAGAGACAAATCTCCAGCGCTTTTGGCAAGCCGACGATGCGCGGCAGACGCTGCGTGCCGCCGGAGCCCGCCATGAAGCCCAACCGCACTTCGCTAACGCCGAGACGCGCACCCTCAGCGGCAATGCGAATATCGCAGGCCAGGCTCATGAGTAGACCGGTGCCAACGGTATACCCATGACAGAGCGCCATAGTGACCTTATTCATCGCCGCGATCGCCGGCGCCGGCGTACCGGGGATGGCATTGAACTTATCCTGGCGCGCAATCAGCGGCGAGGCCGGCTCCGCCGTCCCGGCTTCGTTCGATTTCACCCGGTCTTTGATATCGCCGCCGACGGAAAATGCCCGCTCGCCGTTGGCCTTGAAGATGACGACTTGAACGTTGGGGTCCTCTTCCGCGTCTCGGCAGTAGCCAACGATGGCTTTCACCATGTCGCGGTTGACCGCGTTCAATGATTCGGGACGGTTTAACGTGATCCACGCGATTTTGTTTTTAACCTCGTAGAGAATTTTTTCGTCTGGCATTTGGATTCCTCTGTTGGATTTATTTCATCGAACCATGCAGGGGCCGACATGCGTGTCGGCAATCTGGACGGGCGACCGCCGGTCGCCCCTACATCGCTTTTATACCCTATTTAATAATCTTACTCGCCCGCGCCAGCACATCTGGCGGGATCGTCACGCCGATCTGCTTGGCGGTTTTCAGATTGACGATGAAATCAAATTTCGTCGGCTGCTCCACCGGCAGCTCCGCCGGCTTGCGCCCCTTGAGAATTTTATCCACAAATGTGGGTGCGCGACGGAAGAATTGAATGGGATCGGGCCCGTAGAACAGCAAGCCACCCGCTTCGGCGAATTGAAATCCATCCGAGATTGTCGGCAGACGATTTTTGACGGCGAGTTCGGCGATGCGCTGACCCTGCCCGAGTACGGCGGGAAAAAGCGTCTGAATGATCACAGCGCCGACACCGTCTTTCTTCATCGTCGCAAAGGCGCTCTCGATTTCCTCGACTCCATTCAATACCCGCGGCTTAAACCCGATCTTAAAACTCTGGGCTGCCTCCTGCGCTTCCTTAACGAACTGCCGATGAGCTGGATCCGGTCCATAGGCAAGAAACGATATTTGAGAAAGCTTTGGGAGAACTTCCCGCAGCAGCTCCAGACGCTTGCCGGCAAGCTCGGGCAGTATGTTGGTATTTCCTGTGATGTTGCCGCCTGGCTGGGCAAGGCTAGCGACAAAGCCGCTCCCTACGGCGTCCGCCGTGGTGACCATGACAATGGGAATCGTTTTGGTTGCGTTCTTTGCCGCGCTAACCGCGGGCGTGGCTGTCGCCGCTATGATATCGACTTTCATGGCGACCAGTTCGTCTGCAAGCGCCGCCAAAGTTTCAATCTTATTTGCCGCCCAACGATACTCTATGGAGATCGTCTGGCCATCAATGTAGCCAAGCTCGCGCAGTCCTTGCACAAAGGCTTCATCCCTCACGCTGAGCTTGGCAGATAGCGAAAGGTAGCCGATGCGAGGGACTTTTCCCGTCTGCTGCGCAAGAACCGCTCCGTCGATGACGACGGTGATAGCGATAGCGAAAATTCCAACCCATTTTTGATTTTGGATTCTGGATTTTCGATTGCCAGACCGGAACCTTGAAATTAGCACCCGTCTTCTCAGCCGTTTATATGTTTCTCTCAACCTAAACATCCGATTATCCAAAATCCAAAATCGCAAATCCAAAATTCTTCATCTCCCTTTCCACACCGGCGCGCGCTTCTCGGCGAACGCGCGCGGGCCTTCTTTGCTGTCTTCCGTCGTTCCCACCAAGGCCGAAAGATCGGACTCCAGGCGAAATCCCTCATCGATCGACAGCTGGATGCCCTTGGTGATCGCTTCCTTGATGAACATCACCGACATCGGTGCGCCTTTGAGGATGCGGCCGGCCAGCTCTTCCGCCGCCTTCATGACGTCGGCGGCGGGCACGGCGTGGTTAACCAGTCCGAGCTTTTCCGCTTCCGCTCCGCTTACATTGTCACCGGTCATGCAGATCTCCAGCGCCTTGGCGACGCCGACCGTGCGGGCAAGCCGCTGCGTGCCGCCGGCGCCGGGGATGATGCCGCGCTTTACTTCGGCGAGGCCGAGTTTGGCGTCTTCGGCGGCGATGCGCATATCGCAGGCGAGGGCAAATTCCAAACCGCCGCCGACGCAATAACCGCGGATCGCCGCGATCGTCGGTTTGGTCAACGCCGCCACGGCGCGGGTCTGCGTGTGGATACTCAGGCCCGACAGTTTTGCCGCGCGCCGCTCGATCGGCGAGATGCCGCCTTCGGCGCGTTCTTTCAAATCCATTCCCGCCGAGAAAGCTTTCTCGCCGGCGCCGGTAAAGATCGCGACACGAATGCCAGCATCCTCTTCGACCATTCTGCAAGCATCGCACAGCTCGCCCGCCATCTTGCGGTTCACCGCGTTCATCGACTCGGGCCGGTTAAACGTCACGTAGGCAATCTGGTTGCGCACTTCGAATAACACATGTTCAAAAGCCATGGCTGTTTCCTTTCTACATGCCTCTGCTTTTTCGCTCTTCTCTGACGCGATCGAGAAATGACAAATCCAAAAACTCGGCGGGCTTCAGGCCCAGCGGCGCCAGTTCTTTGTCGTTGACGATCAAATTCTCAATCGACTTTGCCGAGATCATCGGCAGCCCCGGCGTCATTTGACTGTAGGCGCGGCGCGTCTCTTCCAATTCCTCACGGCTCCTCGACCGGTAATACTCGCCGAGATATTGATAGACTTTTTCCTTATTCGCTTCGTCACGGTAAAAGTCCATACCGTCAGCCAGGCCGCGCACGAAGTTTAACACCGTGTCGTAGTCCGATTTGATGAACGAGCGAGTCGTCAACGTCGCCGAGATCGGATACTCGAACTCCTGCTTGGACAAATCGATGTGCATCGTCATTCCCGCCTTGCGCGCCATCAGCGTAAAGGGCGGCTGCACGACCGTGGCTTCGAGATTACCTCCCGTAATCGCTGCCCAGCGGTTGCCCATATTGCCCGCCGCGATGATCGAGACATCCTTGTCGGGATTGAGTCCCAACTGCCGCGCCGCGTGGCGCGCGATGAAGTCGGAACTGGCCCCCAGCGCGCTGACGCCTATGCGCTTACCCTTGAGATCTTCGGTCCGCTTGATGGACGGAATCGAGACCAATTGATAATCGAGCTTGTTGCCCACCGCCGCGATGGCGACGAGGTCCTTGGCACCGCGCGCCCAGGCGCGCATCCCCGCCGGCCCGCCTTCCATACCGATGAACAACTCGCGCGCCAACATCGCCTGAATCGCCGCCACACTGCCGGCGATATGCACCGCGCGCAGACGCAGCCCATGCTTCTCGAACGAACCGGACTTATGCGAGACCCAGAAAAAGCTCGTTGAGCCGCCGATGGGATAGGAGACCGTGATCTCGCGGAGGGGTTTGGGTTGGGCGGACGTGTCGCCAACGAAAGCCACCGCAATGAAGAAAAACGAGAAGACTAGAGACCGACAAATCTTCGTCATCGCTGCTCCCTCGCATGCCCTCGTGAATCAACACTTGAAGCGGCAATTCTTACCCTCGCCCTCTGGGAGAGGGTAGGGTGAGGGCGCTTCAAAGCGTCACTTATACGCTCGAGTACACCGGTCGTGTTCGTCAGCACTTCATCATTCCAGAAACGCAAAACGCGAAACCCTTGGCGCTCAAGAAACTGCGTCCGATCACGGTCTTCGGCTAATCTGCCGGCGTGCTGGCCGCCATCCAACTCGACGACGAGAGCTCTCTCCACGCAGCAAAAATCGGCGATGAACGGACCGATCGGATGTTGTCGCCGAAATTTTGCTCCGAACAATTGATTCGCTCGCAAGCAGGCCCAAAGCTTCTTTTCCGCGTCGGTTGTTGCAGATCTGAGCTTACGTGCGCGGAGTTTTTGATTTTGTGAATATGGCAGCACGAGCGTGCCCTCACCCTAACCCTCTCCCAGAGGGCGAGGGAACTTCGGAATCATGCGTCTTTGATTCCGATCGATGGTCTTCAATCCAAAATCCAAAAGCGGCCCTGCGGACGGAAATCCAAAATCGTTCAGGCCAGCTCAAAACACGGCAGCTTAATTTCCGGATTGTGCGTCTGCTCGAATCTCACTTTCACCCGGTCGCCCATCTTCACTTTTTCTTTGTTGTCACCGAGCAGTCTACTCTCAATGATCACACCTTCGTCGAGAATCACATTGATGTAATAAATCGGCGCGTCTTCTTTGAACGCCGGGTTGCGCGGCACACGCACCAGCGTGAAGCTATGGATTTTGCCGGTGCCTTTGGCTTCGAACCAATCGACTTCGCCAAAGCAATCGACGCAGGCGATGCGCGGGAAGAACTGCACTTTGCTGCAGCTTTTGCATTTCTGCAGTAGAAACTTATTGTTTTTCGCGCCCTCCCAAAACGGCCGGTCGACCGGGTTGATCTTGGGCAAACTTTTTTGCGGTGCTCTTGCTTCAGCCATTACTTTCTCCTTTCCAGGACCATGGCGCTGGTCGTCCCGAGGTTGCGCCCGTAGTTGAGCCAGCCGATGCCGGTGACCAGTGCGCGCTCGGCTTTTTTCACCTGATGACCTTCGGCTTCGCCGCGCAACTGCCGCAGCGCTTCGACGACATGCAAAAATCCACCGGCGAGCCCTGCCTGTCCCACAGACAACTCACCGCCGCCGGTGTTGACCGGAAAATCACCGTTGTAGGTCAGGTCGTGGGCATCGACGAACTTGCCGATCTCGCCTTTTTTGCAGTAGCCGAAGTCTTCGATCTGAATCATCACGGCAATCGGGTAGTCGTCGTAAATTTCGAAAATATCGATGTCCTCGCGCTTCACCTCGGAAAAAATCTTTTCACCGACCACTTTCATGCCGAAGGTGGTCTTTTCCGGCAGCATGTTAGCCACTTGATAGTGTACGCGCTCGGCGTCAGTTACCAAGTACACCAACTTATCGGTGATCTGCTTGGCCTTTTCCTCTGATGCAATGATCAGGCACTCTGCCCCCGAGCACGGCATGACGCAATCGAATAATCTGATTGGGTCGGAGATCATGCGCGAATTCAAATAATCCTCCATGCTCATTGGCACACGGAACAGCGCTTGCGGATTATTGAGCGCGTTGAAGCGCTGCGCGGTGGCGACCCTGCCGGTCTGCTGCAGCGTCGTGCCGAAGTTCTCCATGTGCAAGCGCTGGATCAGCGCCATCAAGGAATTCGGCCCGCCGTAGCCGTAAACGTCGACGAAATTGCCGCGCTGATATTCCAATGGCCGCTGGTGCGCGACGCTCCGGTCAAACGAATTGCCGGCAAGCAGCAGGGCGATATCGAGATGGCCGCATTCGATGGCATCCGCCGCCCGGCTCACCGCGCCGACGCCGCTGGCGCCGCCGTAGTCGGCGTTCAACACCCAGCCGAGCTCAAAGCCCAACTGCTCCGCCACGTGCGGCGCGGTGTCGGGACTTGCTTGGGTCGTCACCGACAGGCCATCGATATCTTTCTTCTTCAACCCGGTTTGATTCAACGCCGAGCGGATCGCCTTGGCATATTGCCCCAGCAGCGACTCCTCCGAGTTGCGCGAATACTCCGTCGAGCCGTAGCCGACTAGACAAGTTTTCCTTCGTTTCATGCTTGCTCCTTCCTTCGTCACTGTTTCGAGTTTCGGGTTTTGGGTTCAACTCGAAACTCGGAACACGAAACCCAAAACGAGCGATTACTGGCCTTGTAGGAATCGCTCTCCCTTCGTTCGGTTCATTTCAGACTCCTGCCCATACAACAACCGCATCATCCTGGTTTCTCGATAGAACGTTTCAAACGGAAATTCTTTGGTTACGCCGTAACCGCCGTGGAATTGGATCGCCGTGTCGGCGGCATCGAAGGCCATTTTTGCCGCGCGCTTTTTTGCCAACGCGGCGGCGTAAAAATAGGGCAAATCGTTGTCGGCATGCCATGCTGCGTCAAGTGTCTGCCAGGTGGCGGTCTGTAGATCGATGGACAAATCTGCGAGCTTGAATTGGATCCCCTGGCGCTCGGCCAAGCGCCGGCCAAACGTGACGCGATTCTTGGTATGTTCTAAGGTAGTGGCAAGACACCTCGTGGCAATGCCGAGACAGCGCGCCGCGATGCGCAGCTGCTCAGCGGCGACGAGTTCCGCAATTTCCGACTCGAAGCCCAGCAAACGATCTTTGGGCAGCTTGCACTCGCGCAAGATCAACCGGCCCACCTGCGCGTCGATCGTCAGATCGGTTTCGCTGTCGACGGCCACGCCGGTGGTGGCACGATCCAAAACAAACAACCCCGCGCGCTGTGAGCCTTCCTCGCGCGCCGGCAGGAGAAATATCTCCGCCAGCGGATCAAACACGTCGAGCTCGCTGTTGCTCAGAACATAGCCGTCTTTGGTTTCACGAAAGCGCGTCGTCAGTCCCTCGAGTGCGCCGCTCTGATGGAGCTGAGCGAAGGCGAGCGACAGCGCCATCTCACCGGCAACCAACTTTCCGCTATGCTCGCTGCGCGCCATCAGCGCCGGCACGCAAGCCGGCGCGATCGGCAGCACCGTGCGACCAAACTCACGGTGGATCAAAACCCGCGCCACCATCGACAGCGCTTGACCATCCGACGCCTCGGGTATCTCTAATGAAAAGAGACCGATGCGCCGCGCCATTTTGGTGAGCTGCTGCGCCAACTGCGCATCGAGCTCGCGCAGCGGCGGATCGCCCGGCGGCAGAAATAGTTCGTTCTGTTTGAGAAAAGCCCCCTCGCGCGTGATCAGCTCGCGATTGACGAACTGCCGCGCGGTTTCTTGAATCAGCTTTTCTTCTTCTGAGAGGCGAAATTCCATAAAACTTTTTCACCACGGAGGCACGAAGATCACGAAGTTCAGAAAGCGATTTTTCTTTTTGTCTTCGCGATTTGTTTACCCTGAGCGGCAGGGGCGGCGCGATAAATCGCGCCCCTACATCCTAATTCTTTTTTTTGCGCCTTTTGCGCATTTTGCGGTTAAATCATCCGTTTCCGAAATTCTCTCACCCTACTGCGGTTCCAGCGGTCCCACGCCGGCCCGATACAATGCCCGTTGAATGATATGCCGCTGGATCTCCGACGGGCCCTCGATAATCCGCCGCGCTCGGGCGTGGCGGAAGGCGCGCGCGACCACGTATTCTTTGCGCAGCGCTGCGGGCCCGAGCGCTTCCAACGCGAAGTCGATGATCTTGTGGAGCAACTCCGTTCCAAACAGCTTCACATTGGCGGCTTCGACGCGCACGTCCATTTTTTGATCGGCCTTCCAGGAGCCCAAATAGGTCAGCGTGCGCAGCGCTTCGAGCTCGCCGAGATAGTGCCCGAAGATTTCCGTGTACTTCGCCGCTTCTTTTGGGTCGCGGCGCACCTGGTTGGCGACCACGCGTAGAATCCGCTGCGCCTGGCCGTGGGCGCGCATGCCGACTTGAAAGCGGCGCGCGCCGAGCCAAGCCTGATTCAGCGCCCAGCCGTTGCCGACTTCGCCCAACACTTGCGATTTGTGCACGCGGCAATCTTCGAACAGCAATTCGCAGGGCTCGGTGCCGGCGATGGTGGCGATGCTGCGCACGACGCGATAGCCCGGCGTGCCGGTTTCGATTAAGAAACATGTCACGCCTTCGCGGCCTTTGGTGCCCGGCAAGCGGGCGAACAACTGCACAAAATCGGCCACGTCAGCAAAGGTCGGAAAGACTTTGCTCCCATTGATGACGAAGTAATCGCCATCGGGCGTCGCCGTCGTCTCTAGCATCGAAGGATCAGCGCCCGAAGCCGGCTCGCTTAAGCCAAAAGCCGAAGTTTTTTCACCGCGAATGCAGGGCCACAAGAAACGATCAATCTGCTCGCCCTTACAATTGAATAAGATGTTCGAGACGTGGTTGCCGAGCTCGAACGGGATCGAGCTCTTCTCCAGCTCCTCGGTCGCCGCGATCATCGCCAAGTTGCTGACTTCCAAGCCGCCGTAGGCTTTGGGAACATCGAGATACCAGAGCCCTTTGGCTTCGGCCTTCTTCTCCAGCCCTTCCATCAACGCTATGTAGCGCTTCACTTCCGGATCGCGGCTCAGTTTCGCCCGGCTTTTCCAGCGCGTGCCTTCGAAAATGTCGGGTGCGTCAGTAAATTCCGCTTCCAGCGGAACCAATTCATCGCGGACGAACGCCGCCACGGTCTGGCGCAGGCTTTCTTCTTCGGCGGTGAGATGAAAATCCATCGATGGCGGTACTCCCACTGTTTGCCTTAACACAGATTAATTTTTGACAGCAACCCGTTTTTCACAAAACCCGCCTTTCCGATTGACCCACGATTCCGCGCTATGTTAATTCGTTCGCTGCGGCTGATATCCGCCGAGTCCTTCGACAGGCTCAGGACGAACGGAAAAAACCATAGACCGGCGAATAAATCCGTTCATGCCGAGCCCTTCGGCTTGGTTCGCCACCTGCCTGTCGAAGCACGCTCCGCTTGTTTAGGAGCACTATATGTCGAGCCCTGATTTTGCCAACGCAAAAATCATCGACGCCGACGGCCATGTGCTGGATCGCGAGGCCGAACTGCACAAATTTCTTTTCCGCCATACCGTTGGACGGCGCTTTGAAACTTTGCTAGATTGCGTTGCGCTGATCTACGGCGGTATTCCGGAACAGTTTCCGCGCCTGCGCGTTGTCTTCCTCGAATGCGGCTGCGGCTGGGTGCCCTACTGGATGGACCGCATGGACGAAGAATGGGAGAAGCGCCGGAGCGAAGCGCCGCTGTTAAAAATGCGACCCAGCGACTATATGAAAAAGGGCAATTGGTTTTACGCGGCGGAGCCCGAGGAAAGCACTTTGCCGTTTTGCTTGGACAAAGTTGGCGAGGATACGATTTTATTCGCCTCCGACTATCCGCACTGGGACGGCAGCTTTCCTTCATATGACGTCGACGGTAGAGGGGCGCAGCGATATCACGGCGGCGCAAAAAGCAAAGAGCATGCGAGATAACGCCATCAAGCTTTATGGTTGGCATTAGCAAGGAGTAGATAGGTGAAACTTAGACCCGCAGCGCTGTTTAGCCTTGTCGCACTGATTTTCTTTTGCGTGTTCGTTTACAACGCTCAGGAGTGGCGCTTGCAAGCGAGACTGTATCCCTGGGCGATCGGTATCCCGATGCTGATCCTCGCCGTCATCCAATTCGTCATGGATTTGAAAGGTGTCAAAGCCAAAGAGGCCGCCGACGCGCCGATGGACTTTCAGTTCTCCGGGCAGAAAGAGCTGCCGCCTGACGTTGTGCGTAAACGAACCATCACGATGTTTGCATGGATGTTTGGCTTTTTTGCCATGATTTATTTTCTCGGCTACGTGATCGCTATTCCGTTAATGATTTTCACTTATCTAAAGTTTCAGTCCAACGAGAACTGGGTGTTATCGACCACTTTGACCGTTGTCGCTTTCATCTTCTTTTACAGCCTCTTCGTCAAGCTGCTTAATCTGCCCTTCCCCGACGGCATGATCCAGACCTGGCTTGGCATCGGCGCGTAGTAAGCGCCGATGGCCAAGCAGCTGCTTGATCGATTTCCATCATTCCCGCTTGTCTAAAGAGTTTGAAAGTTTAAAGTGACCCTACCGAGGGGGAGGTGTCTTCGATGCATCGGTCTCGAAATTTCATATATCGCGCCGGCTGGCTCGCCGTTGCGTGTTTGACGCTTGCTCTCGGCATCGCACCCTCGCTGCATGCCCAGACCGACGCCTATTACGCCGGCAAAACCGTACGCATCGTCACCGGCTTCACACCGGGCGGCTTTTACGACCGCTGGGCGCGGCTGCTGTCGCGCTACATGCCCAAGTATATCCCCGGCAATCCTAACTTCGTCGTGCAAAACATGCCGGGCGCTAGCTCGGTGATCGCCGCCAATTACGTCTACAACATCGCCAAACCGGATGGGTTGACACTCCTGGTACCCATTAACAGCCTCTATTTGGATCAGTTAACCGGCAGGCCTGAGGTAAAATTCGACGTGCGCAAGTTCGAGTTCATTGGCACCCAGGAAAAAGCGCCGGTCATGCTCTATTTCCGCGCTGATACGCCCTTCAGAAGCGTCGACGATATCATCAAAGCCAAGGAGCCGCCCAAGTGTGGATCCACCGGCACGGCCAGCACCGGCTACCTGCTGGCGCAAATTATGGACGAGGCATTCAAAGCGCGGATGCACACGGTTACCGGTTACCAGGGCGGCACCGAGGTCGATATCGCCGTGGAGCGCGGCGAGATCGTCTGCCGTGGCATGGACATAGCCCCCCACTTTGGCCGGGAGCCCTTCGACACCTGGCACAAGAAAGGCTTTGACCGGCACATCATTCAAAGCGGCACCAAGCGCGACCCGCGCATGAGCGATGTCCCGACCCTAACCGAAGTGATGGACCAGTATAAGACGCCCGAAGTCGTGCGCCGTACGGCGCGCATCATCTTGGCTAGTGGCGAATTCGGCCGGCCCATGGTCATGGGACCGGGCAACAAGCCCGAGCATCTAAAGCTCATGCGCGATGCTTATGCGCGTGCCATGCGCGACCCAGGGCTCATCGAGGAAGCTAGAAAAGGCCAAATGGATATGGAGTACACTTCTGGCGAAGAGCTCAATAGTCTGCTGAGGGAACTAATGGGCCAGCCGCGCGATGTTAATGAACGGGTGAAAAAGATTTTGACGCAGTGAGGAGATCTGGGAATGAAATTTCCGTTCAACCGTTCAACTGTTCAACCGTTCAACGTCTTCACACTCGCTCCACTGTTAGCCCTGAACCGACAAAAGTTTGCATCCATAGTGAACGCAGCGATTTCCGACTTCCTCGCCCTCTGGGAGAGGATAGAGGTGAGGGCACGCTGTGGCACGATCCTGTCGCGCTTCGAAACAGCCCTCACCCTAACCCTCTCCCAAGGGGCGAGGGAACTCGGCCGTTGCGCCTTAAGCCAAATTATCGTCGGATTGGGGTTAGCTCTCGCGCTTTTGAATCCTTGGCACCTTGAATCGGCGTCGGCCCAGCAGACGCCATTCTACCAAGGGAAAACCGTCCGCATCGTCGTCGGCTTGACGCCCGGCGGTTTCTACGACCGTTGGGCGCGGCTGCTCGCGCGGTTCATGCCGCTTTACATTCCCGGCCACCCGAACTTCATCGTGCAAAACATGCCGGGCGCCGGCTCGATGATCGCCATGAACCATGTCTACGGCGTCGCCAAACACGACGGCCTCACCTTGGTCATGCCTAACTACGGCGTCTACCTCGATCAGCTCGCTGGCCGCACAGAAGTCCAGTTCGACGTGACGAAAATGCACTTCATCGGCTCGCCGGAGAAAAGCGACATCGTGCTTTACGCCCGCGCCGACGCGCCGTTCAAGACGATTCAAGACATGCGTAAGCTCGCCGAGCCGCCCAAGTGCGGCGCCTCCGGCACCGCCAGCGCCGACTACCTGATTGCCAAAGTTCTGGAAGACACCCTCGGCGTTAAGATCAACTCCATCCTGGGCTACGCCGGTGGCAACGAGATCGATATCGCCGTCGAAAAGGGCGAAGTCCAATGCCGCGGCATGACCATCGCACCCCATTTTGGCCGTGAACCGTTCGATAGCTGGCACAAGAAAGGTTTCGACCGCCATATCTTGCAGACCGCCGAAAAGCGCGACCCGCGCCTGGCTGACGTGCCGACCATCTATGAGATCTTCGACGCCGAGAAAACACCGGAGGAGAGCCGCCGCGTCGCCGATGTCATCCTGCGCGGCGGCGACTTTGGCCGGCCGATGCTGGTCGCGCCGGGCGTTCCGGCCGATCGAGTGAAGATGCTCCGCGAGGCCTACGTCAAAGCTATCAGCAACCATGAGCTTTTGGCGGAGGCTAAAAAGTCGCGCATGGATGTCGAGCCGGTGAGAGGTGAGGATTTGGATGCGCTGGCGAAACGAGTGCTCAACCAGCCGCCGGCGGTGATTAAGCGGGTGAGAAAGATTCTTGAATGAAGGTTTTCGGGTTCTAAAATGGACGATGTACCGAAGAGCCATCCGGAGTCCTTCGACGAAGCTCAGGACGAACGGAATCGGAGTTGAACTCGTTTGTGAAAAAATCCGTTCATGCTGAGCCTGTCGAAGCATTCTTCGGTTTTTCCGTAGAATCTGCCAAGGAGTTCCGATGAGAGTTGCGATTCTAGCCATCACCCTGTTGCTCTTAGGTGCAGCAAAGCTTCCCGCCCAGACCCCCTACTACCAAGGCAAACAAGTTAGGATCGTCGTCGGCTTTACCAGCGGCGGTTTTTACGACCGTTGGGCGCGGCTGCTCGCGCGCTACATGCCCAAGTATATCCCAGGCAACCCTGCGTTCATTGTTCAGAACATGCCCGGTGCAGGTTCGGTGGTGGCAACCAACTACGTCTACAGCGTCGCCAAATCTGACGGGCTGACCATCGCTTTTCCCAGTAACGCCATCTACCTCGACCAACTGATCGGCCGCGCCGAGGTCAAATACGACGTCAAGAAATTCGCCTGGATCGGCTCGCCGGTCACCGAACCGATGATCTTTTACGTGCGCAGCGACTCACCGTTCAAGACCATTCAGGATGTAAAGGCCGCCAAGGAGCCCGCCAAATGCGGCGCCACCGGCACGGTGAGCAGCGACTATATACTCGGTCGGCTTTTGGAAGAGACGCTGCCGCCGACCAAGATCAACACCATTCTGGGCTATCCGGGCGGCGCAGAGATCGACATCGCGGTGGAAAAAGGCGAAGTCCAGTGCCGCGGCATGACCGCTTCGCCGTTCTTCGGCCGCGAGCCGTTTCTCTCCTGGCAGAAAAAGAATTTCGTTCGGGTGCTGTTTTTCACCGGCAACAAGCGCGACAAGCGGCTGCCCGACGTGCCGACGCTGTATGAAATCTTCGACAAAGAAAAAGTCTCCGAAGACCGGCGCCGGGTCGCCGAAGTGATTCTTGCCGCCGAAGAGTTTGGCCGGCCCATCGTCGCCGGCCCTGGCACCAACCCCGCCCATGTCCAAGCGCTGCGCCAGGCCTTCGAACAGTCGATGAAGGACCCCGAGCTGCTGGACGAAGCGAAGAAGCAGAGAATGGATGTCGATCCCGAGAGCGGCGAGAATCTGGAGAAGCTGGTCACCAAGACGATGAATCAGCCGGCGGATGTCGTCGCCCGGGTCAAGAAGCTTTTGGGAAATTAGTTGACTAGGACTTTGGTTGTGGCAGAGTTGTCGCGTCGAACCGACCTTTTACTGGAGGTTATGTAATGAAACGAATGGCACGGTTGATCGCTTTGGCGGTCTTGTTCGTTGCGGCGTCTCGGGTTCATGCACAGGAACCTTTTTACAAGGGCAAAACCATAACGATCATTGTCGGCACCAAGGCCGGCGATGTCTACGATCTCTATCCGCGCCTGGTCGCCGAGTACTGGCCCAAGTACATCCCCGGCAATCCCAACTTCATCATCCAGAACGTCGCCGGCGCGGCGTCGCTGATTGCCGCCAACCAGGTCTACAACAACACCAAAAACGATGGCCTGACCCTCGGCGCCATCTATCCAGCGCTCTATTTCGACCAGCTCATGAAAAAGCCGGAAGTGAAATACGATGTGTCCAAACAGCCCTGGATCGGCAGCACGGTGACCTCGAACCATCTCATGTACATGCGCGCCGATACACCCTACAAAACCACCGACGATGTGCGCGCCGCCAAGACCGCGCCCAAGTGCGGCGCCAGCGGTGTGGCTTCCACCGGCTACTACATGCCCAAGCTGATGGAGGAAGTGCTCGGCACCAAGTTCGATATCGTCTCGGGTTACCAGGCCGGACAGGATATAGATCTCGCCGTGGAGCGCGGCGAAATCCAATGCCGGGCATTTACGATTACCGCCTTCCATGCCCGCGAACCATTCATCTCGTGGCGCAAGCGCAACTTCGTCAACGTGATCATTCAAACCGGCACCAAGCGCGATCCGCGCCTCAAAGATACGCCGACGATCTATGAGCTCATGGACAAATACAAAACCACGGACGCCGGCAGAAGGCTCGCCAAGGTGATCTTGGCCTCCGGCGATTTCGGCCGTCCCATCGTCGCCGCGCCGGGCATCCCCGCCGACCGCTTGAAAATTCTGCGCGACTCCTTCAAGCAAGTATTGACGGACCCTGCGTTCTTGGCGGAAGCGGAGAAGCGCAAGCTGGAGATCGACCCGACCTGGTATGATGAAATGGAGCAGTTGGCAAAAGACGTGATGGCCACGCCGGCGGACGTGGTGGGGCGGATGAAGAAGCTATTGGGAGACGGTTAAATTGACCACAGTAAGGAGAATCGTTGCCGTGAAAAAATTATTTTTTTTGTCAATGCTTTCGATCCTGTGCGTCGGCTCGCTGGCCCAAGCCCAGACGCCTTTTTACCAAGGCAAGAACGTCACCATCATTGTCGCTGCTAAAGCTGGCGATGTGTATGACTTATATCCGCGACTCCTCGCCGAGTATCTGCCCAAACACATGCCGGGCGCGCCGAACATCATCGTTCAGAACGTCGCGGGGGCG
This sequence comes from Deltaproteobacteria bacterium, assembly GCA_016874755.1. Classification (NCBI taxonomy): domain Bacteria; kingdom Pseudomonadati; phylum Myxococcota; class Myxococcia; species Deltaproteobacteria bacterium. The sequence continues at coordinate 84,395 of VGTH01000006.1, forward strand.
GCGGGCTTGATCGGCACCAATCAGTTTTACAACACTGCGAAGCCGGACGGTCTGACTTTCGCGGCAACCTATCCGGCGCTTTTTTTCGAGCAGCTGGTGGGGCGGCCGGAAGTCAAGTTCGACTGGAGCAAGTTCATCTGGATCGGCAGCCCCGTGAGCTCGGCGAGCCTCATGTATATGCGCGCCGACACGCCCTACAAGTCGGTAGAAGACATTCGCACTGCGTCCTCGCCGCCTAAATGCGGCGCCACGGGCGTTACATCGTCGGCCTACTACATGCCCAAGCTCATGGAAGAGGCGTTCGGCACCAAGTTCGACATTGTCTCGGGATATGTCTCGGGCTCCGACATTGATCTCGCCGTCGAGCGCGGCGAGGTGCAGTGCCGGGCGTTTACGATCAACGCGTTTTTCGCCCGCGAGCCCTTCATTACCTGGCGTAAGAAAAACTTCGTCAACGTCTTGTATCAGACCGGCAGCAAGCGCGATGAACGGTTGAAGAACGTACCGCTTTTCAACGAGCTGATGGATCGCTACAAGACGCCGGAAGCGACGCGCCGATTCGCGAGAACGGTTCTAGCCTCCGATGAGTTTGGCCGGCCGCTGGTCTTTCCACCAGGCGTGCCGGCCGACCGGGTAAAGATCATGCGTGATGCCTTCAACAAGACCGTCGCCGATCCTGAGTTCCTCGCCGAAGCAAAACGGCGCCGGCTCGACATCGACGCAGAAGCCGGCGCGGAGCTGGACAAGCTAGCCAAAGAAGTCATGGCCACACCGCCGGATATCGTCGAGCGGGTGAAAAAATTGATCGGCATGTAGTTGCATCGTCGACGGATCGTGCTAATGACGCAGACCCCCCTCACGAATTTTCTTATCCCCTCTCCCCTCGCGGGAGAGGGTTAGGGTGAGGGGAACTAACAGCACAGGACCAATTTCCCATGCCGACAAACCACCCAAGAGCGAAGCTAACCGCTTCGCTCTTTTTTTTCGCGGCCCTCTTTCCGATCCGGTCGGACCTTCAACAGGCGTCGGCCCAGACGCCCTTCTATCAGGGTAAGACCATCACCATCGTTGTCGGCTCCTCCACCGGCGGCGGCTACGATCTCTGGGCACGGGTGCTGGCGCGCCATCTCGGCAAGCATATTGCCGGCAACCCGACCATTCTGGTGCAGAACATGCCGGGCGCGGCCTCCATCGTCGCGGCGAATTACATCTACGGCGTCGCCAAGCCTGACGGCCTCACCCTCGGCGCACTTTTGCCGGCGCTCTACTTCGACCAACTGGTCGGGCGCAAGGAAGTCAAATTCGACTTCGCCAAGTTCGGCTGGGTCGGCTCGCCGGAACAAAATGCGATCATGCACTACATGCGCGCCGACTCTCCCTACAAATCCATCGACGACATCCGCAAGGCCAAGGAGCCGCCGCGCTGCGGCAGCTCCGGCACCGGCACCACAGGATTTTACATTCCGCGTTTGCTTGACGCGGTGCTGGGAACCAAACACGTGGTCGTCAGCGGCTACCAGGGCGGTTCGGAAATCGATCTTGCGGTGGAGCGCGGCGAAGTCCACTGTTGGTCGCCGCTGATTGCGACCTACTTCGGCCGCGAGCCCTACGTCTCGTGGCACAAAAAAGGTTTCGTTCGCGTGATCATGCAGAGCGGCACCAAACGCGATCCCCGCCTCGGCGATGTGCCGACCATTTGGGAGTTGATGGATCAGTTCAAAACCCCCGACGAAGGCAGGAGGCTCACCAAAGTTATCTTCGTCGCTGCCACCCTAGGCCGGCCGATCGCCGTGCCGCCAGGAACGCCTCCCGATCGTTTGAAGCTCTTGCGCGAGGCCTATCAGAAAACCCTCAAAGACCCCGAGCTGATCGCCGAAACCAAACGGCAGCGCTGGGAGATCGATGCCGTCACCGGCGAGGAGATGGAAAAGCTCGCCAAGGAAGTGACGTCGCAGCCAAAGGAAGTGATCGAAAAAATGAAGGCGGTGTTGGGAAACTGAGATGAATTTTGGATTATCTGCCAAGGTCCCTGCAATCCGATACCGCGTTGGTAAATTCGTACTTTTGCTCGTGGTGCTTGGCTTTGAACTGTTGAACCCGTTAGACCTTGAACGGGCGGCGGCGCAGGCGCCGCCCTTCTATCAAGGCAAAACCATCACCATGGTCGTCGCCTCCACGACCGGCGGCGGCTACGATCTTTGGGCCAGGCTCGCGGGACGCTACATGGTCAAGTACATCCCCGGCAATCCGACCATTGTTACGCAAAATATGCCGGGCGCCGGGAATATCATCGGCGCCAATTATGTCTACGGCGTCGCCAAGCCTGACGGTCTGACGTTGGCTGCAGTGAATCCGGCGCTTTACTTCGATCAATTGGTCGGGCGTTCGGAAGTCAAATTCGACTGGGCCAAGTTCAACTGGATCGGTTCGCCGGAGAAAAACGACGTGGTCTCCTACATGCGCGCCGATCAGCCAATCAAATCGATGGACGACTGGCGCGCCGCAAAAGCGGCGCCCAAATGCGGCAGCACCGGCACTGGCAGCACCGGTCATTACATTCCGCGTTTGCTCGAAGAAACTTTGGGCATCAAAACCCAGATCGTCGCCGGCTACCCCGGTGCGGGAGATATCGAGCTCGCCATCGAGCGCGGCGAAGTCTTTTGCTGGTCGCCGCTGTTGGCCACGTACTTCGGCCGCGAGCCCTACCGGCGCTGGCACAAATCGGGTTACGTCCGCGTCCTGGTGCAGACTGGCGCCAAGCGCGATGCGCGTTTAAAAGACTCACCGACGCTAAATGAGCTGATGCAGCAGCACAAGACTACTGAATCCGGCCGCCGCATCGCCAAAGTGATTTTAACTGCGGCAACGTTGGGCCGCCCCATCGGGGTAGCCCCCGGCGTGCCGGCGGATCGCGTAAAGATCCTGCGCGATGCCTATGCCAAAGCGCTTGCGGACCCCGAGCTCATCGCCGAAGCGACCAAACAAAATTGGGAGATCGACGCAACCAAAGGCGATGAGCTGCAAACGTTGTCGAAAGAAGTGATGAACCAACCCAAGGAAGTCATCGAGCGTATGAAGTGGGTGCTGGGACGGGAGTAGCTCAATTTTGGATTTTCGATTTTGGATTGTCGGAGGGCTTGCGCATGAGATATGGCGTCGTCGCAGTATGCAACCTGCTCTTCCTCTTGGTCTTTGGGTTTTGCGGTCCCGGAGCAGCCCTGGCGCAAGCAAACTTTTATCAAGGCAAAACCATCCGCATCATCGTCGGCAATCTTCCGGGCGATACCCATGATCTTTTCGCGCGCGCGTACTCGCGCCACATGGGCAAGCATATTCCCGGCAATCCCAACATCCTGGTGCAAAACATGCCGGGCGCGGGCGGTATGATTGCGGCCAATCATGTCTACAACGTCGCTAAGCCCGATGGCCTAACGCTCGGCTCGCCGTCGCCGGCGCTTTACTACGCGCAGTTGATCGGCAGCAAAGAAGTCCGGTTCAACTGGCCGCGCTTTAACTTCATCGGCTCACCCGAGCGCAACGGCCACTTATTGTTCATGCGTGCCGATTCGCCGTACAAGACTCTCGACGACATTCGCAATGCCAAGGAGCCGCCCAAATGCGCCGCCACCGGCGTCGGCACCAGCGGCCACGACGTGCCCAAGCTGCTCGATGAGATGATCGGCTTGAAGTTCAATCTAATCACCGGCTACCCGGGCGGCGCCGAGATGGACCTGGCCATCGAGCGCGGCGAAGCGATCTGCCGCGCCATCACCATCGCCGCGTTCTTCGCCCGCGAGCCGTTTCAAACCTGGTACAAAACCGGCGTGGTGCGCATCATGCTCCAGACTTCGCGCCAGAGAAATCCGCGTATTCCCGACGTGCCGACGATCTTCGAGTTGATGGAGCAGCACAAGACGCCGGAGGTCAAGCGCCGGCAAATGCTCGTCTACCTCGGCGTCGGCGGCTTTGGCGCCTGGCCGATCCTCGCCACACCGGATATTCCGGCCGAGCGCGTGGCGACACTGCGCGAAGGTTTCAGCAAGACGATGAAAGATCCGGAATTTCTGGCCGAAGCGAAAAAAGCCCGCTGGGAAATCCGCCCCACCGCCGGCGAGGATTTACAAGCGCTGGCAAAAGAAGTAATAGATCAACCGCCGGAAGTGGTGGAGTGGTTGAAAAAATTGTTGGCGAAATAACTTTAAGCGAAAAGATCGGACAATGACACAAGGTGTAAATTTCTTGTCTAACCGGTTAATCAATATTCTCAGTGTTTTGGTTATCGCCTTCGGAGTTCTAAACCCTTGGACGCCTCAATCACTATTCGCCCAGGCCGATTTCTACCAAGGCAAAACCATCCGCTTCATCGTCGGCTACCAGCCTGGCGACTCGCACGACCTGTGGGCGCGCACCTACGCGCGCTTTCTCGGCAAATACATTCCCGGCAACCCGACCTTCGTCGTGCAGAACATGCCCGGCGCGGGCTCGATGATCGCGGCCAATCACGTCTACAAGCTCGCCAAGCCCGACGGCTTGACGCTGGGCTCCTTCGGCGGCGCGCTCTTCATGGCACAACTCACGGGCGGCAAGGAAGTGCAGTTCGACTGGCCGAAATTTTCCTGGCTGATGACGCCGGAGCGCGGCGGCCACTTGCTCTACATGCGCACCGACAATCCGCACAAGACGTTCGAAGACCTGCGCAACAGCAACGATCCGCCGAAGTGCTCGGCCACCGGCGTCGGCAGCACGGGCTACGACGTTCCGCGTCTGCTCGAAGAGGCACTCGGGTTCAAGTTCAAAGTCATCAGCGGCTACCCCGGCGGCGCCGATCAAGACCTGGCGATGGAACGGGGTGAGATTCACTGCCGCGCTTTCACCATCGACGCGTTCTTCGGTCGCGAACCGTTTTCCACCTGGATAAAGAAGGGCTTCATCCGCGTTTGGCTACAAACCGAAGAGAAGCGCAATCCTAAGCTGCCCGAAGTGCCGACGATCTATGAATTGATGGATCAATATAAAGTTCCCGCCGCCAAGCGCCGGCTCGTCACAACCTATCTGGGCATCTGGGGCTTCGGCTCCCGCCCCATCGTGTCGTCGCCCGGCATCCCGGCCGATCGTCTAAAAATCCTGCGCGAAGCCTTTGAAAAAATGTTCAAAGACGCCGAGTTCGAAGAAGAGCTCAAGAAACGCAAATGGGAAGTAAAGCCGGTGCGCGGCGAAGAGCTTCAAGCGTTGGCCAAAGAAGTAGTGAACCAGCCGCCCGACGTCGCCGCGGCGCTAAAACGAATTTTGAGCCATTAGCGCAGCAACCGTAGGATGGGTCGAGCGCAGCGATACCCATCTCCTTGGAGACTGTGTCGCAATGTGAAAATTCTCCGCTTTGTCATCCTGAGCGCCAGCCAAGGATCTGCTTTTCCGCGCAGTTGCTTGATGCAGATTCTTCGCCTTCGGCTCAAAATGACAATTGCGACACAGTCTCCTAACCCGGTGGGTATCGGTGGACCTCAACCCACCCTAGGTCTTGGCGAAATAAACTTATGCGGAGGCACGCATGAGACTTTTTTCGTTCAACCGTTCCCGTCGAACCGCTCAGAAACCCACAGTTCGACCGCTCAAGTTTTTCGGATTTGTCTTTCTGACGGTTGAACTGTTGAGCGGCTTGAACCTTGAACCGGTGGCGGCGCAGACGCCATTCTATCAAGGCAAAACCATCCGCGTCATCGTCGGCTACCAACCCGGCGACAATCACGATCAATGGGCGCGCACCTACACGCGCTACATGGGCAAGTACATTCCTGGCAACCCGACCTTTCTCGTGCAAAACATGCCGGGCGCCGGCTCGATGATCACGGCCAATCATATGTTCAACATTGCCAAGCCCGACGGATTGACGCTCGGCTCCTTCGGCGGCGCGCTGATCATGGCGCAGATCACCGGGCGCAAAGAGGTGCAATTCGATTATCCTAAGTACGGCTGGATCGGCACGCCCTACCGCGCCGGCCACGTGCTGTTCATGCGCAGCGACTCGCCGATCAAAACCATCGAGCAGTTTCGTCAAACCAACGATCCGCCCAAATGCTCGGCCACCGGCGTCGGCAGCACCGGCTACGACATCCCGCGTTTGCTCGAAGAAGCGCTGGGCATGAAGTCTAAAGTGATCAGCGGCTACCCCGGCGGCGCCGATCAGGACCTGGCGATGGAACGTAACGAAGTGCAATGCCGCGCCATCACTATTGACGGTTTCTTCGCGCGCGAGCCATTCATCAGTTGGCACAAGAAGGGCTTCGTGCGCCTGTGGCTGCATACGGAAAAGCAGCGCCACGCCAAAGCCCCAGATGTGCCGACGATTTTCGAGCTGATGGATCAGTACAAGATCGCCGATAACAAGCGCCGGCTGGTCAACACTTACTTAGGCCTGTGGGGCTTCGGCTCCATGCCGATCGTTACGACACCCGGCGTGCCGGCGGAGCGGCTCCAGATATTGCGCGAGGCGTGGAAAAAAGTTTTTGCCGATGCCGAATTTCAAGACGAGAGCGCCAAGCGCGGCTGGGAAGCGCGGCCCGTGTTTGGACCGGAGCTTGAAACCCTGGCCAAAGAACTCGTCAACCAACCGGCCGATGTTGCGGCCGCAATCAAACGGCTGCTCAGTCAATGAGTGACGGGTGCGAATTCTTGTCTAAACCTGCGGTAATTTTGCAAATTTCGGTTGACGCCTCCGTCCAGATGCGGTAATGAGCATGAGCCGCACCCACTGCGGCGAGGAGCGATTTCATGCTTGAAGCGTTTGTCATAGGATTCTGGAAAACGGTGGCATGGCCGGCCTTCGGCTACATGCTGATCGGCATTGCCATCGGGTTCTTTGTCGGTCTACTTCCCGGCATCGGCGGGCTATCGACGTTGGCGCTGATGCTGCCCTTCTCCTACTCGATCAAAGATCCGATCTCTGCGTTCGCTTTTCTGCTCGGCATGCTCGCCGTCACCGGCACCACCGGCGATTTAACCTCGATTTTGTTTGGGATCCCCGGGGAGGGGTCCTCAGCCGCCTTAATACTCGACGGCTATCCCATGTCGAAGAACGGCGAAGCCGGCCGCGCGCTCGGCGCGGCGATCATGAGCTCGGTGCTCGGTTCCGTGATCGGTGCTTTGTCGTTGGCATTATCGATTCCAATCATGCGCCCACTGGTTTTGCTATTCGGCTCTCCTGAGCTGTTTATCATCGCCATCATGGGCATCACGTTCATCGGCACGCTGGCTGGTCCGTCGTTGATCAAAGGCCTCTTGGCCGGCGGCATAGGTCTGATGCTCGCCGCCATCGGCGTAGATCCACAAACCGGCTCGCTGCGCTACACCTTCGGCACCCTCTATCTGTGGGACCGTCTCGACTTGATTCCGGTGGTCGTCGGCATGTTCGCCATTCCTGAGATCGTCGACTTGGCGGTGCGCGGCACCAGCATCGCCAGCGGCAAACAAGAAAAATTGACCGGCGTCATGGAAGGCGTCAAAGATACCTTCCGCCATTTCTGGCTGGTGGTGCGCTGCAGCTTGATCGGCGTCTACTTTGGCGTTTTGCCCGTGCTCGGCGCCAACGTCGCTCAATGGATCTCCTACGCCCACGCGGTGTCGGGACTGAAAGACAAGTCACGCGCCGGCAAAGGCGCGGTCGAAGGTCTCCTCGGCCCCGGCGCGGCAAACAACTCGACCCGCGGCGGCGATTTGATTCCGACGATTGCATTTGGCATCCCCGGCAGCGGCTCCATGGCGCTGCTCTTGGGCGCGATGTTGATCGTTGGCTTGAACCCTGGCCCGGAAATGCTCAAGTCGCGCCTCGATGTCACGTTCTCCATGGTTTGGGTGCTCATCCTCTCCAACCTGATCGTCGCCGCCCTTTGCTTCCTGATCCTCAATCACCTAGCGGCGCTAACTTTCATTCGCGGCTCGGTGCTTATCCCATTCCTAATGTTCCTGGTTTTCATCGGTTCGTTTACCGCCAACAACGATCTCGCCGACATCATCGTTACGCTGATCTTCGGCGTCATCGGCTACTGCATGGTGAAGTTTGGCTGGCCGCGGCCGCCGCTGATCCTTGGCCTGACGCTTGGCAAGATCGCCGAGAACTATCTGTGGATTTCGACTGCGGCCTACGGCGCCAAGTGGCTGCTCTTCCCGACGGTCATGGGCTTAATCGCCTTGACGATATTCACCGTTGCCTACCCCACGATCAAAGAGCGCATGGGCAAAGCCAAGTACGAACGGCCGGAAGACGCGGTGTGAAGGCCCCGGCACCTTGCCGCTCCATCTCGTCTAGCGTTTAGCGTCTGGCGTCTAGGGTTCTTCGGAACTCGGACGCCAGATTCATTTTAGGGATTATCTGCGAGTTCCGGCCGCAACAAACGCCAGACGCTTGACCCCAGACTCTAAACGCGTTCTTAGCCATTGACAGCCACTCATCATCGGTGGGATAACCATGCAAATATCGGTCGGTTCTGAAGGGAGGACACCCAATTATGGCTCATGACTTAGTCATCAAAAACGGCACGGTGATTGACGGCAGCGGCAGCCCGGGATTCGCGGCGGATGTGGCGGTCGATGGCGACAAAATTACCGCAATTGGCAAGAACCTCGGTGGCGGCAAAAAAGAGATCGACGCCAAGGGCCACATCGTGGCGCCGGGCTTCGTCGACTCCCACACTCACATGGATGCGTTCGTCGTGCAGTATCCGAACGGCAACCCGGTGGTGAACTACGGCGTCACCAGCATCGTCATCGGCGACTGTGGCGCCTCCTGCGCGCCGGTGCCGCCCAAGCCAGAGCCGCGCAAAGTGCTGGTCGAATACCTGCGCCGAGTGCTCGACAAATATGTCGACGACAAAGACTGGCGCTGGAACACCTTCGGCGATTACTTGAACTATCTTGAAGGCAAAATCGCGATTAACTGTTTGCCGCTTATGCCCCACTCGCCGGTGCGCTTGACCGTCATGGGTGAAGCCGCCTACCAGCGCGCCGCCAACCGCGAAGAGTTGGACGCCATGAAGGCCATGGTGCGCGAAGGCATGGAGCTGGGTGCCATCGGCTTTTCCACCAGCCCGCGCGGCGGCCCAGCGATTCACGCCGGCACGCCGAGCACCTTTGCTGAGCACGACGAAATCATCGAGCTCGCCAACATCGCAGCGGAATACAACGGCTGCTTCCAGTTCAACGGCTTCCAGATGGTCTTGCAGCCGGAATCCGGCGTGCCCGAGATGCTCACCAAGATCAAAGCGCTGCAGATCGGCAACGAGTTCCGCGTCCGCCCCGGCGCCAAAGCAGCGGGCATGGCATCGATCAAGTACATGGAAGAAGCGCAGAAGCGCGGCCAAGATATCTACGGCGTCGTGATTCCGTACCAGCACATCCGCCGGTTTAACTTGGACGATTGCTTCCTGTTCAACGGCCTGCCGACCTGGGAAGCGATCAAAAACTCTTCCGACTTAAAAGCCAAGCTGCAGGACCAAGCAACGCGTCGCAAGATCGAGCAAGAGCGCATCGCCTGCCAGGGCAAGTTGGAATTCCCCGAATGGCACGGTTGGGACCGTGTGGTGTTCGAGCACTTGGAAAAACCCGAGTTGAAGAAACTCGAACAGAAGAATTTGGTCGACGTCGCCCGTCTCACCGAAAAAGAACCGGTCGACGCCTTCTTCGACCTCTGGATCGAAGACAACTTCAACTCGCAGATTCTCTATCACGGCTTGGCCAATGCCCATCCCGAGCTGCTCGCCGAAATGATCAAGTCCGACACCAGCCTGATCGGCACCGACGTAGGCGCCCACTTGGATCGCTTCTTCTGGCATGGCGCGCCGACGAAAATACTCGGCTACTGGCGCCGTGAGAAAAATCTCATGAGCCTGGAAGCCGCGGTGCACAAACTGACCGGCTACCCGGCGAAGAAGCTGCGCCTAAACCGCGGCCTCGTGCGCGAAGGCCTGCCGGCCGACTTGACCGTCTTCGATGCCGACAAGATCGGCGATCTAGTCAGCGAAAAACTGCCGGACATGGTCGACGCCAACGAAGTCCGGCGCCATCCGCCAGGAATGAAGGCGGTTGTCGTCAATGGCACGACGGTCGTAGAAGACGGCCAGAACCACGACGTCTTCCCCGGCAAAGTGCGCCGCCAGCAGCTCTGCATTAACTAGTTCACGCTATCGATCCTCTTCCCTCTTACTCCGCCCTCTCCCGCTGGGAGAGGGCGGGAGGACGGCGAATCTTTCGAATCGTTCACAGCCTTACGAGAGAATCACTATGGTAATCAAAACCTGCGCCATCGACATTCATCATCACTACATCCCTGAAATGCTGCTCGAAGAAGCCAAGAAACGCGGCCAGCACTTGGGTGTCACACTCACGGAAAAAGACGGCAACCGCTCGCTCTCCTTCGCCGGCGGCCCGCCGTTCGTCCTCCATCCCGAGCTGCCCGCCATCGATGAGCGCTTGAAGATGATGGCCGACTCCAAGCTCGCCATGGCCGCGCTCGAAGCGCACACCGCGACGCTGGGCTATCGCCTGAGTGGCGAACAGGGCGAGAACTGGTGCAACGTCTACAACGACGGCATTGCGGAACTAGTAAAAAAATATCCCGACCGCTTCGTCGGCATGGCCTCCGTGCCGCTGCAAGATCCGGTGCGCGCCGCCAGAGTGTTGGAGCGCGCCGTGCGCGACTCGAAATTCAAAGGCGGCTACATCGGCACCAACGTCAACGGCGACTATTATGGCACGGATAAATATGACCCCTTCTGGGCCAAAGCCCAGGAACTCGACGTGATGATCGTCATGCACCCCGAAGACGTCGCCGGCGCCGACAAGATGAACCCGTATGGGCTAAAGCTCATCTGCGGCAACCCCGCCGACAGCGCGTTGTGTTTCGGCTACATGACCTACAGCGGCATGTTCGATCGCTTTCCCAATCTAAAACTGTGCATCCTCCACGGCGGCGGCTTCTTCCCCTACCACCTCGGCCGCTTCGACCAGGGCTGGAAAGTCCGCGCCGGCTCCCGCGCCGCGCAGGCCAAGATGCAACCCAGTGCCTATCTGAAAAATATCTACTACGACGACATGATCTACCGCTTGGACACGATCAAATATTTGATCGGCCTGGGCGGCATCTATCACATCATGGTGGGGACCGACTATCCGTATGACTTGGGTGATTGGGACGCCGCGAAAAAAGTCGAGCAGCTCGACATTCCGGATGCCGATAAGATGCTGCTGCTGGAAGGCAACGCCAAACGTTTGCTAAAGCTGTAGACTCTGTGCCGTACGCGGGGCGACCGAGCGGTCGCCCCTTTTTCGCCGAACCGTCTGTGCTGCGAGCCATTCGATTCCGACTATCGCCAAGCCCTGGATTGGCTGGCACAAAAGCGCTTGCCCTCTATCTCTTCAGTCAGTCCGACGACACCCTCAACGCCAAAGAACAGGGGCTGCCGGTGCGAATCCTCGACACTAGCCCGAATTATTCATGCGACGAGGAAAACCCATGACACTGTGTCGATCGAAGTGGAACTCTGGAGGAGCGAAGCCATCAGCGCAAATCGTTCGGTTTAATTCGCCGATGCTTGGCATCTCTTCGACCTTTTCACTGCGATTCGCAGAGCAGCGACCGCCGGTCGCCCCTACAAGGCGGCGTCGAAGCGGATATCTGTTGCCTTCGCTCCGGAAGAGTTTCACTTCGATCGCGCCGCAGCGATGAATAGTCCGGGCTAGCACATTGAAAGAAGGCGCCGGTCTCGACGCCATCGGCGGCACTTACAGCTTGATGGACAAACCGGCCGACCCCATCTTGGTCGTAACAGCGCTATGGGTCTGTAGCCTTGTTTCACTTGTCGTTAACCATGCGCGCCTGACGGGTCGCGCCCATAACACAATCACGCTTGTATCCCTGCACGGCTGCGCTAGTCTGGCAGCTAACCCATTACTCAGGAGAGCTTAATGGCCGACCCTACCCTTGTCTGCCCGCAATGCAGAAATGAAATCAAGCTAACCGAGTCGCTCGCCGCGCCGCTGCTCGCCGACGTGCGCCGGCAGTTCGAGCAGCGCCTGGCCATGAAAGACGCCGATGTCGCCAAGCGCGAAAAGGCGATCCAGGAGCGCGTTGTCGCCCTGCAAAAAGAAAAGGAATTACTCGACCAACAAGTGGCGCAACGGATGCAGCAAGAACGCACCCGCATCGCCGCCGAAGAGCAGAACAAAGCCAAGCTCGCCCTCGGCAACGATCTCGCACAGAGAACCAAAGAAATCACCGAGCTCCAAGAAATACTGAAACAACGAGATGCAAAATTGGCGGAAGCCCAACAGGCGCAAGCCGAGGTTTTGCGCAAACAACGTGAGCTGGAAGACGCTAAACGCGAGATGGAACTAACCATTGAAAAGCGGGTGCAAGCCGATCTGGCAATCGCCCGCGAGAAAGCCAAGAAAGACGCCGAAGAAGAACTGAAACTCAAGGTTCTGGAAAAAGACCAGACCATTACCGCTATGCAGAAGCAGATCGAAGAGCTCAAGCGGCGCGCCGAGCAAGGCTCGCAGCAATTGCAAGGAGAGGTTCAAGAGTTGGAGCTAGAAGCGCTGCTCACGTCAAAGTTTCCTCGCGACACCATCCAACCCGTGCCCAAGGGCGAGTTCGGCGGCGACGTGCTGCAGCGGGTCGTCGGCCCGGCCAATCAGGTGTGCGGCACCATATTATGGGAATCGAAGCGAACCAAAAACTGGAGCGAGGGCTGGCTGCCCAAGCTGCGCGAGGACCAGCGCGCGGCCAAGGCGGAGATCGCGATCATCATTAGCCAAGCGCTGCCCAAGGACATCGAAAGCTTTGGCTTCATGGACGGGATCTGGGTCGCCGATCCGAAAGTCGCATTGCCGGTGGCCTTATCACTGCGCCAAACCCTGATCGAAGTCGCCGGCGCGCGGCAAGCATCACAGGGTCAACAAACGAAAATGGAAATGGTCTATCAGTATCTAACCGGCCCGCGCTTTCGCCAACGCATCGAAGCCATCGTCGAGGCTTTCTCGTCCATGAAGGACGATCTTGATAAGGAGCGCAAAGCGATCAACCGCCAGTGGGCCAAGCGCGAGGAACAAATTGAGCGCGTCATGCAGGCCACCGTCGGCATGTACGGAGACTTCCAAGGCATCGCGGGACGCAACCTCGGCACGATCGACAGCTTGGAGTTTCAAGGGTTATTGGAAGGTCAAGTGGACAACACTGAGCCCGAGCCACAGCAGGGGTTGTTCAAGTTAAAATAAATTCACTCTGATGGGATGTACACTTACGATGCTTGACAAAAAAGTGCTCACACAAACACTGGCCGCGTTCACAATTTTCACCGCAACGGCACCTGCGTGGACGCAGGGGCGCCTCGACGCCGACTCCCTGAGACTATGGGGCGGCGCCTATTCAACCAACTGTGCGAACTGCACAATCAAGTTTTACGAAAAGCTCGGCTTTGCCATGACCGGCCAGATCACACCTTATCGAAACGACGCCACGCTCTCGAACTACGAAATGGCGCGCGCCCTCCGCTAGCGCACGCTCTCCGTTGGCACGACAAGGTTTGACAGCCGTTTCGACGCGGACGTATAGTCCAACTAGCCTCAATCCACTGAAAAACCGCAAGAATGCTTCGACCGGCTCAGCATGAACGGATTCTCGTTGGACGATTTCAACTCCGATTCCGTTCGTCCTGAGCTGGTCGAAGGACTCCGAGTGGATTTCAGCCGCATAACTTTCAATCTGGAGGAAAAATGAGCCGCTGGGCTGAAGTCGAAAAGCAGTTAAACGTGATGTGTAACGAGTGGTACCAGACACCGGAGATTCAGCGCATGCTGAAGGTGCCTCTCACCCCGGAGCGTCTCGCCTTTCGCCATTTGCACATGAGTTTTTTCAGTAATAACCGGCGCGACTGCTGGGCGGCGGTGGCGTCAAAGGCGCCGCTCGATGTCAAACGGGCGATTTGGGAGCACGAGAAGGAAGAGCTGATTTTCGATCCGCGCCTGGGCAAAGCCCATGTCACCGAAGAAGACCTAGGGACAAAGAAAGAGTCGGACATGATCCCCGGCGCCCGCGCGGCGTTCTACGCCTGGTTTCACTGCGCGCGGGAAACACCCTGGCTTGAAGGCCTCGCCTGCTCGCACATCCTCGAACGGCGCAACAACGACCAGATCGTCACCGGCGGCACGCTTACCCAGCGATTAGTGGAACGCCAAGAAAAAGAATTGGGCATCAAGAAAAAACAGCAAGACATGAACGTGCAAGTGCATCTGATCGCCGACGTCGACCATACCGATTTGCTGCAGGAAGTTTTTCACCGCCACGTCGTCGATCATCAAACCGTGCAGCAAGTGCTGCGCGGCGCTGAAGAGTCGCTTGCCATCGAGCGCTGTTTTCACGGCGCGGTAGCGAGCGCCATGGCGGAGATGGACTGATCGGAATCGGTTTCGGGTTTCGCGTTGCGAGTTTCGGGTGTTTCGGATGGCAGATTTGACTTATGTTCAGAGCAAGAATTTGTTCCTTGTCACCCTTCCGTAGTTCATTTCGTGAACAGGCGATAAATCACCGAGATCTCAAATGCAAATTCGTCACGGCCTGATCAGCGCCGACTCCCACATCGTCACCGATAAGAATGCCTTCCTCGATCGCATGTCGAAGGCGAAGTTTGGCGACCGCATTCCGCAAATCAAAGAGGCAGAAAACAAAGGCCAGCAAGTCGATCGCTGGTTTGTCAACGGCAAGCCGCTGCGCACGCGCGGGGTGGTCAACTGCCCCGCGGTGATGGGCGATCCCGATCGCAATCTCTATCCGCAGCGCTGGGATGAGGTCCCATCGAAAGCTTGGATACCTGCGGAGCGACTCAAGGCGCTCGATGCTGACGGCATCGACGCTGAGGTTCTCTTTCCCAATGACCCCAGCTCGTTTCATCAATATAACGATCGCGAATTCGAGCTCGCCTGCATTCGCGCCTACAACGACTCGACGGCCGAATGGGCCAAGACCAGCGACCGGTTTATCGCGTTGGCGATGATTCCCCTGCTCTGCGGCATGGAGACCAGCGTCGCAGAAGTGAACCACGCGGCGCAGAGCGGCCACCGCGGCATTGTCATGTTCGCGCTGCCGAGCCTCATGGTCGAATCGCTACCGCACATCAGCGATCCCTATTGGTACCCCCTTTGGGAAGCATGCCAGGAGACGGAATTGCCGGTGCACTACCACGCGTCCGCCGGCCTGGCGCGCAAACTGACTTTTCCCGAATGGGACGGCTACACGCCCTATCAACAGCACGCGGCGTTCACCGTGCCGACGTCCGCATGGCCGGCGCAGATTATTCCGAACATGATTTTCTCCGGCATCGCTTATAAGTTTCCCAAACTAAAATCGGTCTTCGCCGAAACCGGCATCGGCGCGGTCAGCAGCGCGCAAGCCGCCTGCGATCACGAATGGGAACGGCGCCAGCTCTGGCGCCACGGCTTGGATCGCAAACCGAGCGAAGTGATTCGCGAGCAAGTTTATGTGAACTTCTGGTACGAAGAGGCCGGCATGGAGCTGCGCCACGCCATCGGCATCGACAACATCATGTGGGAGTCCGACTACCCGCACATCGCGTCGACGTACCCGGAGTCTTGGAAGTTTGTCGAGCGGTCGCTGCAGGGAGTCGTCGAAGACGAACGAAAGCAGTTACTCTACGGCAACGCCCAGAGGCTGTACCGGCGCTAGAAATTTCTTCGGAATGGCTCGCGCAGAGACGCTGAGGGCGCAAAGTTAAAGGACTTTGTAGGGGCGGGTCTGAGACCCGCCCTCCGAATCTCTTCGTAAGGTGCGCCGTGCGCACCAAGGCCCAAACCAAATTCTTGGCTCTTAACATGACACTACGAGAGTCTCTGATCAGCGCCGTCGATCACGTCATTGAACCACCGGACTTGTGGACCCGGCGATTGTCGAAAGTAAAATTCGCCGAGCGCATGCCACACGTTGAGAAACTTCCCGACGGCTCAGACTGTTGGGTCATCGATTGTCGCAAGTATCCCCTTTCGGAAACGCTCAACGTCGGCGCGCTGCTCAACGATCGCGCCATAGCGGCTACGCAATGGAGCGATGTTCCCAAAACTGCCTACGAGCCAGCAGCCCGCAGCGAAGCGATGGACCAAGATGGCATCGCCTATTCCGTTCTCTACCCGACCCTCGCCGGATTTTCCGGCGAGCGCTTCGGCGCTATTGCCGATCCAGAATTGGCGCTCGCCTGCGCGCAAGCATACAACGACTGGCTGATCGAGGAGTGGCACGCGAAAAATTCACGATTCATTCCGCAGAGCATCGTCCCTATTCATCCCATAGACGCAGCGGTCGGGGAAATCCGCCGCGCGGTTGGCCGGGGGCATCGCGGACTGATTTTTCCCACGGCACCCATGCAGCTTGGCACTCTGCCGCACATCAACGCTTCTGACTACGATCCCATCTGGGCAACTTGCCAAGACCTTGATGTACCCGTCTGCTTTCGCGCCGGCTCGACTCCGGACTTGTTTCAGTTCCCGCTGCCGCCCCATATCGCACCGGAGCTGGCTGCGGCCATGCGCGCGGCGATCCGCCCGGCGAGTGCGGTCTTCGACCTGACGAATATTCTGTTCTCGCGTATCCTATTGCGCTTCCCCAAGCTCAAAGTCATCTTTGCCGAAAGCAGCATCGGCTGGGGCACGTATTTACTCGAATACGCGGATCACCAATATGAACAAGACCACTGCAACTACGAGCTCAAGCCATCGGAGATGTTTCACCGCCAGTGCTATCTGACCGCCTGGTATGATGAAGTTGACATCAACTCACGCCACGTCGGCGTCGACAACATTCTCTGGGCGACCAATTTCCCCGCGGCGAACTCTACTTGGCCCGACACACGGCAATTCACCGATCGCCGTTTTGCGGGGATGGAAGACCACGCACGCCGGCGCATCCAACGCGACAATGCGGCCAAGCTCTACAAAATTGCGGCTTGAAGGAGAATCGCAGATGAGCGCTCTAGATGATTTCAACCGCGAACTGGCGGACAAACACCTGCTCGGCTTTTGGAACGCCGGCAATATTTCGGAGACCTACGAACCGAAAGCTTCCTACGAGCCCTGCATTTGGCGCTGGCAGGATGTCCATGGCGGCCTCATGAAAGCAGGCGAACTCTTGACCCTCGAACAAACGGCGCGCCGGTTCATCGGCTTTCACACACCCAATAAATTTCGCACCACCCACACCCTCGCGATGGGCGTGCAGCTCGTCAAACCCGGCGAAGTTGCCGAGGCGCATCGCCATACGATGGGTGCCATCCGTTTTGTCATCCTAGGCGGCGGCGCACAGACGACGGTCAACGGTGAAGCGTTTCCGATGGCAAAAGGCGATCTGATCACCACGCCGAACCGCACCTGGCATGATCACTTCAACGGTTCGAAGCAGCCCATCGTCTGGATCGACGGCACAGATTTACCGATGGTAAAATTTTTCGAGATCGGTTTCGGCGACATGTATCCAACACTGCAGCAAGAAGTCTCTAAGCCGCGTGACTACGCCATTCATGAGCTCGGTCCGGCGCGGCCCGCGTGGGTCAGCGCGGATTCGGTGCAACCCCCACCCTACCGCTACCGCTGGAAAGACACCGAGAAAGCGCTGATGGCGCTGGGCGAGCGCCCGGGCGATCCATGCGATGGCATTGTGCTGCGCTACATCAACCCGGTAACCGGCGGGCCTACCCTGCCAACGCTGTCTTGCGAAATTCACATGCTCCGCTCCGGCGAGCAGACCAAGTCTCACCATCATACGAGCAGCATGATCTACCACGTTTTCCGTGGCAGCGGTGTCACCACGATCGGCGACACAAAGTTCGAATGGAGCGAGGGAGACTCGTTCACAATTCCACAGTGGCTATGGCACAATCACGCCAATCGATCGAAGGACGCAGCGCTCCTATTTGTCATGAGCGATAAACCCGTGTTAGATGCCCTGGGGTTTTATCGGGAAGAGACTCGAGAATAGCAGTTTCAGGAACTCCCATCGAAGAAAGGTGGCGAAGTGCTATACAACGACGTGCGCGAGTGGATGGCCAAAGTCGACGAATTCGGTGAGCTCAGAACCGTCGAGGGCTGTGACTGGAAATATGAAATGGGCGCGGTGGCTGAAGTCTACGCGCGCAACCCGCCCTACTCGGCGATTCTCTTCGACAAGATCAAAGATTATCCCGCCGGTCATCGCGTGCTCGTCGGCGTGCATCATCAATCGCTCAAGCGCCAATGCCTGACGACGCATTTGCCGCTGGATTACAGCCGCGACCAATTTATTCAAGCCTGGCGCCAACGCTTGAACAATCCGACTTATATTCCGCCGCGCGTGGTCAACAGCGGACCAGTCCTGGAAAACGTCTGCGAAGGCAAGGATATCGACCTGCTGTCGCTGCCAGTGCCGCACTGGCATGAGGGCGACGGCGGGCGCTACATGGGCACAGCCCATCTAGTCATCACGCGCGACGTGGACGAAGGCTGGGTCAACATCGGCTGCTACCGCGTCATGGTGCACGACAAAGACACGCTGGCGCTTTACATCTCGCCCGGCAAGCAAGGCCGCATCATCCGGCAAAAATATTTCGATCAGGGCCGGCCCTGCCCCGTGGCGATCAGCTTCGGCGACGATCCGCTCATGCTAACCGCTGCGGCGAACAGCCTGCCCTGGGGCAAATCCGAGTATGATTACGCCGGCGGCATTCGCGGCCAAGCGATCGACGTGGTGCTTGGCAAGCACACCGGCCTGCCGATTCCCGCCTTCTCAGAGATATCCATCGAAGGTGAATGTCTGCCCGACCATCAGCGCCCCGAAGGCCCCTACGGCGAATGGACCGGCTACTACGCCAGCGGCGAGCGCACCGAACCGATCATCAAAGTGAAGCGGCTCATGCACCGCAACAACCCGATCCTCACCGGCGCGCCCTCGTCGCGCCCGCCTGCGGGCTCGGACGACACGCTGATCCGCTCGGCGTTTATCTGGGACCATCTGGAAAAAGCCGGCGTCCCCGACGTGCGCGGGGTTGCCTGCTTTCAGGGAAGATTTTTTACCGCCGTGTCGATCAAGCAGCGCTACCCGGGTCACGCAAAGCAGGCCGGCTTTATCGCCGCACAATGCGGCGCCGGCGCTTACCTTGGCCGCTACATAGTCGTCGTCGACGACGACATCGACCCGTACGATCTGAACGACGTGACCTGGGCCATGTGCACCCGCTCCGATCCGCAAGTCGACACCGATTTCATTCGCCGCGCCTGGAGCGGCCCGCTCGATCCAGTCATCCCCAGAGATCGCAAAGGCTTCAGCACCCGCGCCGTGATCGATGCGACGCGGCCTTATGAATGGATGAAGGATTATCCGGTGGTGTCGGGATCGACGCCGGAGATGAAAGAACAGGTTAAAAAGAAATATGGAAAATACTTTGCATAGGAAAAGACCGTAAAGGGTAAAGGGTGAGGGGTAAGGGGTAAGGGGTAAGGGGTAAGGGGTTTCGGATTCCGGTCGCCTGACCGCTTACGCTTCACCCCTAACGAGAAATGTAATCATGCGAAAATTTAGCTTTGTTGCATTCACTTTGTTGGGGGCGATCGCTTTCGCCACCTCCTCCCCTGCCCAACTCGTCCGCGTTGGCTACAGCGGCACGGGAGTCGCGAAGAATCTGCACAAGACCATCGAGCGCGCGGGATTGTGGAAAAAGCGCGGGCTCGATGTGCGGCTGATTTATTTCACCAGCGGCGCGACCATGGCGCAGGCGATGGTGGGCGGCGATTTGGACTTAGCCGACTCCGATGTGCCGGCGATGTTGAATGCCGTTTCCGCGGGTGCTTTGGACGGCAAGCTGATCAGCGTCTACGTCAACCGATTTCCGTTCGCCTTCGTGGTGCGCAACGACATTAAGACTTGGGAAGATCTGAAAGGCAAGCAAGTTGCCATCAGCCGCTTTGGCTCGTCTTCCGACGTAACGACTCGCATGCTGTTACGCCAACAGAATATCGATCCAGAAAAAGACCTTCGCATCATCCAGGCCACCGGCACCACCCGCGTGCCGGCGATGGTCGCTGGCCAAATCCATGGCACACTGCTCGGCACCTATGATGTCCCGGTGGTAACCGAGTCCGGTTGCTGTCGCGTCATGGTCGATATGCTGGAGCTGCCCATCGACTACGCCCGCTTTGGCCAAGCCACACCGACGGCGCTCTTGCGCACCAAACGAGAAATGCTCACGCGATTCGCCGAAGGCTTGATCGAAGGCATTTACGTTTTCAAAACCAACAAAGACCTGGCTCTGTCGGTGCTGCGCGCCGAAGGCATCAAAAGCCCGGAATTCAGTTATCCCCGCGTTGCCGCGGCGATGCGCGAGCGGCCGATGCCCGAAGTAAAAGGCGTGCAGGCCGTGATGGATTCGGTGAAAACAGCCAATTCGAAGATCACCCAAGCTAGAGACGTGATGGACGGCAGTATCGTCGAAGAGCTCGACAAGAGCGGGTATATTAAGAAATTGTACGGGAGATAAGCCATGGGTGAATCCCAAAACCTGCTCATGACCGAGTTTCTCTCCTGGGTTGCCACGCGGCGGCGAACATACGACGAAGCAATGGCCGCTTGGCAGAGCCATTGTCCGCGCGCGACGATCTGGGAAGATGCGATCACCGATGGATTGATCGAGCTACAGTCTGGCGGTCATGGTCACGACGCGGATGTGGTACTGACGGCCCGCGGCAAATCGTTCCTTGCTCGCCTTGACGGCCGTTGATGTTTCCTTCCACCCTGCTCTTCGGTGCCACGTCGATCCTCGGCTTCAGCATCGCCAACTTGTTTCCCCAGACCATTCTGCCGTTTGTCACGAGGGCCAATCGTTCGAAAGCAATCCGCACGTGGCCGGTCTTGAACCTTGAAGATCCTAACTGGCCGGCAACGGTCTTCGCCAAACATCAGCCCGACGTTTTGCTGCAGTGCCACGCCGTCTGCGATGTCCCGCGCTGCGAAGTCGCGCCCGAGTGGGCGCGCGAGGTCAACATCGTTTATCTCAAGCGTGTGATTGACGCGTTGCCGGACAAGACGAAGCTTGTCTATGTATCTTCGGATCATGTTTTTGGCGGTGACGGCGTCTACGATGAAGCATCGGCCCCCTGTCCCATCAGCGTCTACGGCCGCACCCGCGTCGAGGCCGAAGAGATGGTTTTGCAACGTGCGGGCTCCCTCGTGATCCGCGGCGGCTTGACAATTGGCCCTTCGCCCAACGGGCGGACGGGTCATTGGGACTGGCTGCGCTATCGCATCGGCAAGAACCTGCCGGTTACCATCGTGCACGACGAATATCGGTCAGTCGTTTGGGCGGATGATTTGGCGCTACGCGTGATGCAATTGGCCGAGAGCGCTGAAACAGGCGTTCGCCATGTCGCAGCCACGCGAGCGATTTCTCGCGTCGAGCTAGCCGACCATTTGCTAAGTGTCTTCGGCAAATCTGCGCACTACCGGCGCGAAAGCCGCTTCGAGCGTAGCGCCCCCCATCTTGGCAGAGTCGAGTTGGCGAGCAGATATCGCGGTGAGCTTTACAATCCTCTCTCCTGCGTGCTTGATAGTCCGCGCCCAGTTACACTGTCCGATCCGATCGCTGACGCACTATGAACCGGGCTTGGCAAACGTTTGTCCTAGCAGCGCTCGCCAGTGCGGCTATCTGGGCTCTGACGCCATGGCTGTCCGACCAGCGCGAGCCGTGGGACGTTGCCGGCATTTTCTATTACGCGGCCCTATTTATTGCCGGATTGATCGCGGGACTGCTCCAGCCCAGACCGCTCTGGGCTCACTACTTTGGCTCAATCGCCGGCCAAATCGGCTATGAGCTTATTTTCCTGCGCGTTGGGCCATTGCTTGTTATCGGTGCGATCCTGCTGTTCTTCTACTGCGTTTTCTACCTAGTCGGAGCCTACATCGGAGGCTACGTTCGCAAACGATTAAAGCGCCAAACCGGCAACGACGGCACGTAATCCCCAATCCAAAATCCAAAACCTGTGGAGAGCGAAGTCGAACCATCGAAAATCCAAAATTGCTTACTCTAGTCCTAACACTCGCGCCGGCACCTTCTGCGCCATGGTTTTCACTTCGTCGACAGTCATGCCGTGAAACAGCAGTTGCCCGACGAAGGCACGAAACGTATCGGCGGGCAAAGTGCCAAACGCCTGGCCGCCGTCGACGGTCATAGCACAGCGGTCGACGCCGACGCCGCGCGCTGACTCGATCAGCGGTTTGGGATTTAGTCCTGGACGCCATACCAACTCGATCGCCGCGCCTTGGTCCGCCATCCGTCGGCGCAGCTCGAGCGGCGTGTCGTCGCGCACGTGGCTGACGACGATACGCTTGATGCCGTGGCGCTCGGCTTCGGCGACCAGCTCCAGATGCTCCTCGACCGAAACATGGCCCGTCGCCACGACCATGTCGTTGGCTTTGGCGATGTCGAGGATCTCGTGCATCTCCGGCAAGAGCTTGCCTTTGTCATCGACGATGACGAGACCTGGCCGGCCGCGCAAGCCCACCGGCGGCCGCGCTTCCGAGCCGCCACTGCGCCGCCCCGACGCGTGGTACTCGGCGTTCCAGGTCGGTGCGAACAAAACTTTACAGCCAATTTTTGCGCCGACTTCAACCGCAAAGGGATTCAAACCGCCGAGGGAATAGTTCAGCACCACGGTGCCAAACAGACTGACCTCGGGAAACATCGGCTGAATGGTTTTCACCAGCGCCCCCGTGGGCCAGTGATGGCTCTTCATCACGACCGCGCGCATGCCCGCTTCTTTGGCTTGGCGCGCTGTGCCGATGCCGTCCAACCGGCGCGCCACGGCGAGGTCGTTGGTCGGCGGCATGTCGGGACCGAAATGGACATGCATGTCGATGGCACCGTGCATGACTTGGTCGATGACGGCAGCAAAGTTTTCCTGGGTGAGCATTCTGAGTTCCTTTCCTTTAGTGCTAGCTTACGCGCTCCATAGCAGATTCCCACCGCCCCGAAAAGCGACATCTTGTTGCCCCGTCGACGCAGTGGTAAAAACAAACCAGAAAATGACCGCGCCAAATAATGACGAACATTTTCTTTGCCTGCGCGCCTCGCCCGGCAAAATGGACGCCCTCTGGGCCGGCGGCTGGCGCCACTTCGGCATCATCTTTGTCCGCTACCGCACCGCGCTGCACGGCGATAAGTTATACACGGTATTGCCATTGCGCGTCGACGTGCAGCGCTTTCGCTTAAGCCGCAGCCAGAAGCGAGTGCTGGCAAAGAACCGCGACATAGAAGTGGTCCTGCGCCCCTCCTTCGTCGACCGGGCAAAGGAACGGCTATTCGCCAACCATCGAGTGCGCTTCAACGACAATGTTCCCGACTCGTTGTTTAATTTCCTCTCGCCCAACCCCGCAGAAGTTCCCTGTCCAAACTTAGAGCTTTGCCTCTACCGCGCCGGCCAATTGCTCGGGGTCACCTTTCTCGACATTGGCGAGCAGGCGACCTCGGCGGTCTACGCCATCTTTGACCCCAAGGAAACCCAGCGCAGCCTCGGCATTTTCATGATGCTCCGCTCCATTGAGCTGTCGCGGGAGCGCGGCTGCCGCTACTACTATCCCGGTTACGCCTACCGCGAGCCCTTCACTTACGACTACAAGAAGAACTTTTCCGGTCTGGAGCACCTCGATTGGGAGCGCGGCTGGCTGCCCTATCGCCCAAGCGAATAGCCTAGCGCGCCGGCAGCGGCCCGCCCTCGGCGTATTGCTTGTACAGGGCGATCACTTCAGCATCGCGCGGCAGGTCTTTGACGACCTGTTGCACCGCTTCGCCGGTTAACGGCGACGGTTCGCGCCCCATGAGTTTTTTGAACTCTTGAATGAAGGCGGCATCTTTGAAGCTTTGCGCCATGGCGTCGCGGAGGATCTTCACCAACTCCGGCGCCGTTCCCGGCGAGACATGGTGCGGCCAGCGTGGCACCTGAAAGGCGCGAAACAACTCTACGGCTTTGCGCTCGCGCTCGTTCTTGGCGAAGCTGTCGAGATCGGGCAAGCCTGGTAAGCGCGAGTCGAAGCGCCCTTTGGGATTGGAGATCGTCGCGTGAAACGCCACCTGATCGCGCAGGTCCTTGAAGACGCTGTCGATGTTGCCGCTGGTGCGCAGGTCGAGCTCGCCATTGTTGAGCGCTATGTCCATCTCGGGATCGTTGAAGCCGACGACAAAGCGCGGCTCTTTCAGGTCTAATAAGTGGGCGAACATGCGCCCGGTGATGTAGACCGAGTGGCCGACCGAATGGGCCCCGACGCGCAGGCCGCGCGCAGCGCGCAGCTTCTCAAGATTATCGATACTGGCGCTCTTGCGCGAGAAGAACGCGTAGGGATTGCCGGTCTCGGTCGAGCCGAGATAGATGAACTTGTCGATATCGTAGTTGCTGCCCGACAGACCGAGAATCGGCCCGGGAATCATGTTGCCTGCCGAGGCGATCTTCAATCCGTCCGGCTTCACCGTGTAGAAATAATTGGCCGCCTTGCGCCCCGACGCGCCGTCCATGAACTCCATGACGATATTGGGGTTCCCCGGAATATATTTTTTCAGAAACGGCATCAGCGCGCGGGATTGAAACTCCCCCGACCCGCCGGCGCCGCCGCCGCGAATAATCGTGATCGTCTTGCCAGCGTAGTACGGCGTCTGGGCTAAACATTGACTCGTTAACACGCCCCACAGGCCGCAAAGAACCGCCATGGAACGAATGACAATTGCCACCTGCATTTTGATCTCCTGTTCAATTGTTGCAGTTAACTCTTGACGCCCAACTGCGCTAGAAAACCACTCTTTTTCAAATCGTCGACAAAACGCAGGTCGAGAATATCCTCCGGTTTGGCCTTGGCGGCTTTCGGTTCGATCTCCGCCTGGATGTCGAGAATATTGCGCAGCCCTTCCACGGTCGGATAGGTGTCGTCGACGAGTAGGTCGCGATACGCTGCGTAGGATTTCTCCAGCACGGTCCGGTCTTGTCCCCTGGTATATTTTTGCAAGACCTTGATCACTTCCTCTTTATGGTTTTTGTAATAATGCACCGTCTCCGCCATCGCTCGCACCAGGCGCTGCACCATATCAGGATTCTCCCGAATGAGTTTGCGCGAGGTCACGGTGCAGGTCAATTGAAAAGGAATCTTCAACTTGGCCATGTCCAGGATCACCTTGAGGCCGCCCTTCTCGCCCATCAATCTTTCTGCTTCCTGACCGACGGTCCACTCCAGTTGACCTGAGGTAACGGCGGTAACCCGCGCCGAACCGGCGCCGACGGTCACTGCTTTGATATCGCTCAGCGACAACCTTTGCTGTCTCAAAGCGAGGCGCAAAGCAAAGTCGGCCGCCGTCCCAGGAATGTGGATAGCCGCTGAGCGGCCGCGCAAGTCCTCCACCGATTTGATCTCAGGCTTACCGATAATGTAATAGGGCAGCGTATTGGTGAGGCTGTTGACAATCGCGATATCGCCGCCCGCTAGCTTGCCGTAGAGCGCCGAGGTGCCCACTGCTCCGACGAAGGCGACATCGCCAGCGATCAAACTCTGCACGCCGCGGGTGCTGCCGCTAATATAAATCAGCTCGATGTCGAGGCCATGTTTTTTGAACAGGCCGCGCTCCTTGGCCACCCAGTAGGCCGGCGACGCATTGGCCGAGTCGGAGATGTAGGCCAGCAGTGACGGCTTTCGTTCGGCAGCGAGCGAGAGCCCGGTCCAGGCGGTAATCCCAACGCCAACCCAAGCGAAGATTCGTAAAAATCTGGTCTTCACAGCTACCTCCGTTTTAACGGTCGCCTTTGACTCGTAGGGCAGCGGATACACCGGGTCAACACGAACAATTTATCGCTCCCCGCATCCGGTTCATGATATGACTGGTCTTGCAGCGCACATCAATAACCCTGGTTACAGGAGGTTACAATGAGCGACCCTACCGGCAAGGCTCGCGCCCTGGGCATCAATCACGTGGTTCTCGAAGTCGATGACTTGAACAAAGCGCTGGAGTTCTACGGCAACCTCTTCGAATTCACGCTGCGCGGCAAGAGCGAACACAACGCGTTCATCGACCTCGGTGATCAGTTCATTCAATTGACCTTGGGCCGCACGCAGATCGCCGACACCAAGCGCCACTTCGGCTTGGTCGTCGACGACCGCGACGCGGTGCGCCGGAGAATGGAACAGCTCGGCATTAAAAGCATCAACGACCGCTTGAACATCCTCGACCCCTGGGGCAACCGCATCGAGATCGTCCCCTACGACGACTGCCAATTCACTAAAGCCGATCACATCTTGAACGGCATGGGCGTCGCAAAGATCGAGAAGACAGCCAGCGCCACCGAAGAGCTGAAGAAAAAAGGCATGGCGCCCGAATAACTCCATTTGTTGAGCAACTTACTCACAGTTTTGAGTAATTTGTCAGGCAGTCCGAATTATGATTCCCCACCCGCGAAAATGAAGACAGCACGAGCCGCACGATCCCAAATCCCGGTACTCCACCGCCGACCCGAGCCGCTCCCGCTCCTTCGCTGGAGCCACATGCGCTCGCCACTGGGCCGGCTTTTCATCGCCGTCAGCGAAAAGGGTTTATGCGCCATCGTATACAGACAGCGCGAAGACAATTTCGTTGCTGATTTAGATTCGCGCTCGACGTTGAAGCGAGACAGCACCGCCACTGCCCAAGTGGCGGCGCAGATCGAAGAATATTTCGCCGGCCGACGTAAGAAGTTCGCTCTACCCCTCAAACTCTCCGAACTCACGTCCTTTCAACGCCAGGTCTTGGCCGCAACGTCGCGCATCCGCTTTGGCCAAGTATGGACTTATCAGCGCGTCGCCCAAGAAATGCACCGTGCTAAATCGAGCCGCCCGGTGGGCCAAGCTCTGGGCCGCAATCCGATTCCCATCGTTATTCCCTGTCACCGGGTCATCGCCAGCAACGGCGGTCTCGGCGGCTATTGCGGCATCTCGGGACGCGAGCTCAAGCGCTGGCTGTTGCGCCATGAGGGCGTGCGCTTGTGAGTCAAACCGCGCCGGCCTCGTCCTACCAAACGGCATCGCCGCTCTTGATCTGGACGGCGCTGAGCGCAGTCTATGTCATCTGGGGCTCGACCTATCTCGCCATTCGTTTCACTGTGGAAACCACACCGCCCTTTTTATCCGCGGGAGCTCGTTTTGTCGCCTCGGGCATCGTTCTTTACCTGTGGCGGCGATGTGCCGGCGATCCGACTCCTTGCAAGCTCGAATGGCGCAATGCGACCATGATCGGCATTCTACTCTTGGTCGGCGGCAACGGCGCGGTAGTCTGGGCCGCGCGCTATATACCGTCGAGTCTCGCCGCACTTTTGGTTGCCACTTGTCCGTTGTGGATGTTGCTGTTTGATTTTCTCCGGCCTGGCGGAGAAAAACCTGGTGCCCGAGCATTGACAGGTATTCTGGTCGGTTTTCTCGGCGCTTTGCTATTGATCGGCTGGAGCGCGGACGGCACCAGCGAGAAAAGTTTTATCGGCGCCGTGGTCGTCGTCCTCGGCTCGATTTTCTGGGCGAGCGGTTCGATCTACGGCAAGACCGCCAAGCTCCCTCCTTCGCCGCTACTAATAACGGCCATGGAGATGCTAACCGGCGGTGCCGCCCTGCTCCTCATCGCTTTTGTCATTGGCGAGGTGACCACGTTCCAACTCGCCGCGGTCTCCTCACGTTCTGCCTGGGGCTGGCTCTATCTCACCGTCATTGGTCCCATCGCGTTTGTCTCCTACGCCTGGCTGCTGCGCAACGCGCCGATCCCCCTCGTCTCGACCTATTCTTACGTAAATCCGCTAGTGGCGATCTTGCTCGGCTACTTTCTCGGCAAAGAAATTTTCGCGTTGCGAGTCTTGCTTGCCGCAGCCTTGGTCATTGGTTCGGTGGCGCTGGTGAGCGCGCGCAGGGCGCACTAGGTGATTCCAGATTACACATTACAGATTCCAAATTATCTGATATTACCTCGCAGACTATAGTTACCAAAACTCGACAAGATGACTTACAAGCATTTCGAAGATTTGCCGGTTTGGAAAGACAGCGCTGAACTCGCACGCTTAGTCTCTGAACTGACCGAGCACGCATTGTTTCAGCGACACTATGGGCTCCGCGATCAATTGGAGCGAGCGGCCTTATCTATCTCCAATAATATCGCTGAAGGATTTGAACGAGGGACCAACAACGAGCTCCTTGCTTTTTTGTACGTCGCCCGCGGCTCCGCCGGCGAAGTTCGCTCGATGCTTCGGATTCTAGAATTATGGGACAAGTTTACGGAACTCAGACCCAAAGTCGCAGAGCTTCGGACGCGAACCGAATCGATCTCTCGTCAGCTCCACGGCTGGATTGAGCAGCTTAAGCGCTCGGGTTTCACTGGCCAAAGACATCTCAACGTCGTAAAACCAAACAAATCAACGCGTTCGTCTGGCATGCCTGCCAAACCCCACAAGGAGCGCTGATCCGAAGCATTTCAATCTGGAATTTGGAATCTGGAATAGGAGGCTTTATGCCCATTATCCTGTATCACGACGTGCCTTCTACCAACTGCGACCGAGTCAAAATCGCTCTTGCCGAAAAGGGACTCAAATGGGAAGGCGTTTGGGTCAAGCTAAGCAAGAGAGACCAAAAGAGTCCTGAGCATCTTAAGCGCAACCCGTACGGGAAAATCCCTGTTATCGACATCGATGGCAAGATGCTGTTCGAATCGTGCATCATCAACGAGTATCTCGACGAAATCTATCCCAATCCGCCGCTGCAGCCGAAAGACCCCTACCTGCGCGCCCGTGGACGAATCCTCAACGATTATTTCCTGAATTACATGCACGAGCCCTACTGGGCATTGCGCGGCGAGATGATGAAGAACGAAGCGGAGCGCGATCAGAAACTTGTCGCGGAAACGCGCAAAGAAGTCATCAACCGGCTGCGATACCTGGAGCAGGCCCTCGGGGACCAGCCGTTTTTTCTTGGCGACTATAGCCTCACGGACATCGCTCTACTGCCCCGCTTTCCAAAAATCGCACAGTATGGTGCGCTGCCGGGCGACACGCTGCCGAAGCTTACGGCGTGGTTCGAGCGCATGAAACAACGGCCGGCGGTGCAAACCGTCCTTTGAAACGGACTGCTTAAACTAGTGATTGACTCGGCTCGACCGAACCGATAATCACGCAGTTCGGAGGTATTCGCCCATGAGAAAAGGTTTGCGGCTCTCCCTCTTAATCGCCGGACTGCTGCAGGGCTCGCATCTGCTGGCCGACGACTTCTACAAGGGAAAGACCGTCCGCGTCATCGTCGGCGGTACCGCCGGCGGCGGATTCGATGTCTATACCCGAGCGATGACGCGCCACATGGGTAAGCACATCCCCGGCAACCCCAGCTTCATCGTCGAGAACATGACTGGCGCGGCAACGCGGATCGCAGCGAAATATATTCACAGCGCGGCGCGGCCAGACGGGCTCACCTTCGGGATCATCAACGGCTATCTGATTTTGAACCAGGTGCTCGATCCCAAGCGCTTCGATTTCGACACGCGCCAATACGAATACCTTGGCGTGCCGGTGCAGGACAACGTCGCGTGCGTTTTGCGCAAGGAGACCGGCATCACCAACGTCGAGCAATGGATGGGGGCAAAAACTCCCGTTAAAATGGGCGGCCTCGGGCCGGGCAACAGCACCAGCGACGCCGTGCGCATCGTCAAGGAGACGTTGAATCTGCCTATTCAATTGGTCGAAGGCTACAAAGGCACGGCGGATGTGCGCCTGGCCGCCGACGCCGGCGAGCTGGGCGGCGCCTGTTGGGCGTGGGAGTCGATCCGCGCCACTTGGACCAAGGCACTCCAGTTAGGTGAAGTGACACCGATCTTGCAGATCCCGCCGAAGAAACAGCCAGACTTGCAGCATGTGCCGCTCGCCCTCGACTTGGCTAAAACCGAAGACGCCAAACAGATCATCCGCGCCGGCGGCATCGTGCCGAGCGCCATCACCCGCGTCTACGTCATTCCGCCTAAAACACCCAAAGCCCGCGTCGAGATTTTGCGCAACGCCTTCGCCGCCACATTGAAAGATTCCGCCTTCCTCGTCGAAGCAAAAAAAGGCGGCCTGGAAGTCAATCCTCTGGGCGGTGAGGAAGTGAAAAAGACCGTCGACAGCCTGTTTGCGCTCAATCCACAGACCATCGCCAAGCTGGCGAATATTCTGGCGCCCAAACAATAGAAGATCGTAAGGGATGGAGGGTAAGGGGTAAGGCGTTTCGAATCTGAAACCTTCACCCTTTACACCTCACCCCTGACGTCTCTTTATCTTAATGTTTCCTTCAACTTCGCCACTACCGGCGCCGGCGTGGAGAACATTCTTTCGATGGCGCTGGCGATCTCTTCGCCGGATGCCGAGGCGATTTCCAGGTTGGCTTTGTTGGCGTCATTCAACAGGTCGGGATCTTTGACCGCCTGCGCCAGCGCGCGGCGCAGCACTTGCACGCGCTCTTTCGGTGTGTTCGGCGGCAGCGAGTAACCATACGTGATCGCGCCGGGTTGATGCACGCCGGCTTCGATCAGTTGCTTGGCTTCGGAGCTTCTGGCAAAGTTAATCGTCAGCGGCACCTTAGGCAGATCGGCGTGGGCTTTCGGCGCGCTCTGAAGCATGATCACGGCTTGGCCTGACTCCACGGCGCGGCGCCAGGTCGACTTCACCGAAACCCAAGAAAATCCGCACAGCCCGTCCATCTCACCCGACTCGACGGCCACGCGCATGTCGGCGGTGCCCTTGTAGCCGGTGACCAGACGCATCGGCAAACCGATCGCTTCTTTCAACACCTTCGCTACATCGTCGGTGGTGGAACCCGGCGCGCTGCCGGCGAGCTTGAGCGGCGTCTTCGACGCGAGCCACTGCTCGGCGTTGGCGATGCCGGTGCGCTGGTGCAGCACGCACAGATCATGGTTGTAACCGGGCGCGCCGATCCACTCCATCTTGCGCGCGTCGAAGTTGATCCCCTGGGCGCCGACCAGCTGACCGAGGATCTGGTTGCCATTGAACGCGCCGATGGTGAGCCCGTCCGGTTTAGCAACGCGATAAATATGATTGGCGCTGATCAAACTCCCCGCGCCCGGCATGTTGTCGACGACGATTGACGGATTGCCTGGTATGTACTTGCCCATGTAGCGCGCGACTGTGCGCGCGAAGGTGTCGAAGCCGCCGCCGGCTGAGAAGCCGACAACGATGCGAATCACCTTGCCACGGTAGAAATCCTCGCCGCTCGATGCCGCAAAGATTGCTTTTGGAATACCCAAGACCAAAACCAGAAACACAGCGCTTGCGATAGTTAGTCTCTGTTCCATGCCGCCTCCCTTTGGCTACCCCACTTAACCAAGAGCCGATGTCTCGTCAACCGCTGATTTCAAGCGATTGGACGTTGACAAGTAAGCCATTACCACATAATCACCAAAACTCGGAGGAGCTGCGATGAAGTTTCTCGTGCTAGGCTTAGTTATCCTTCTATCCGCTGCTGCTGCGTCTGCTCAGGACTTTTACCGCGGCAAAGTCATCCGCGTCATCGTCGGCGGTAGCCCGGGCGGGGGCTTCGATATCTACACCCGCGCCATGGCGCGCCACATGGGCAAGCACATTCCCGGCAATCCATCGCTGATCGTCGAGAACATGACCGGCGCGGGCACATTCATCGCGGCGAAATATGTCCATAGCAGCGCCAAACCCGACGGCTTGTCGATCGGCATGTTTAACGGCGGGCTGATTTTAGGGCGCGTGCTCGGCATGAAGGGAATCGACATCGACATGCGCGAGCTGGAATACCTCGGCGTGCCGGTGCAGGACAACCCGGTCTGCGCCGTGAGCAAGGCGAGCGGCGTCACCCACTTCGAACAATGGGCGGCATCGAAGGCACCGATCAAGCTCGGTGGCCTAAGCCCCGGCAACAGCACGAGCGACGTAGCGCGCATTATTCAAAGCGCGCTGAATCTGCCGGTGCAGCTTGTCGAGGGATACAAGGGCACTAACGAGATCCGCCTCGCCACCGACGCGGGCGAGTTGCACGGCGCTTGTTGGGCTTGGGAAACATTAAAAACCGCTTGGAGCAAAGCCCTCGGATCCGGCGACATGAATGTGGTCCTGCAGGTTACGGCGAAAAAACTTCCCGAGCTGCCCAACGCGCCCTTGGCACTCGATCTGGCAAAGAGCGAAGAAGCTAAACTCTTACTGCGCGCTGGCGCCATCGATCCGGCGGCGATCGTGCGCGTCTACGTGACCACGCCAAAGATTCCGCGTGATCGACTGCAGATCCTGCGCACAGCGTTCGCCAAGACGTTGACGGATGCGGACTTTGTCGGCGAGGCAAAGAAAGCCAATCTCGACATCAATCCACTGACCGGCGAAGAAGTGAAAAAGCTGGTCGACGATCTTTTCAAACTTCCAACGCCTTCAAAAAATAAGTTGATCCAAACGCTAATCCCCAAATAATTGAAACAATCTTTTTAGGGTGCGCCGTGCGCATCATCGAACCCGGGGCCGGTGCGCCCGGCGCACCCTACGGGCAATGAACAAGGACATGGAGAATGACTCATGAATCTTAAACTGCGCGTGCTTGCATTGAGCACTTTATTGGGTCTCGGCCTGACGACAACGCGGCACAACGCCGAAGCTGCCGAATTGAAGCCGGAGCGCAGCAAACTCGAAGTCGCCATCGCCGCCACCGGGCCGCTCTACCTGCCGCTTTTGCTCGCCGCTGACGCCGGTTACTTTGACAAGCGGGGTCTAAAGGTAAATTTGACCACGCTCAGCGCTACTGCGTCGGCGCAAGCGCTGCTTTCCGGCACGGTGGACATTTACCAGGGCGGCACGGCGACGATACACGCCAACGTCGCCGGCTCCGACTTGATCTACATCGGCGCCGCAGTCGACAAGAGCACACTCGTGCTCTTTGGCCAAAAAGGCATCACCAAGTTCGAAGACTTGCGAGGCAAAGCAGTGGCGACCACGTCAGTCGGCGCCTTCGGCGAGATCGCCATGCGCAAGTTTGCCAAGGAACGCGGCATGGAGGTTGGCAAAGACATCAAGCTGCTCTACCACAAGGGACCGCCCGATGCGCTGCAAACGTTCATGCTCAACAACGCCGATGCTTTAATCGTCACGCCGCCGCAGACCGAGATGGCCAAACAAAAAGGCTACCCAGTGATCATCGATTTTTTTCAACAAGGCCTGAAAATCATCGGCCCCGGCACTGGTGTTGCACGATCCTTCGTGCAGAAAAATCCCAACACGCTAAAAATCTTTTTGATGGGCTATCTCGACGGCATCAAGCGCGCCATTGACGATCCCCAAGCGGCAAAGCAGGTCGAATCGCACTACACCAAAGTCACCGATCCGAAACTTTTGGAGGACAGCTACCAGGAAGGCAAGAAAGTTTGGAACAAGGACATGACCATCGACGCCGACGCGATCAAGCTCGTCCTCGAACAATCGACCGTGGCCGGCGCTGCGAATCTCGACCCCAAACGTTTCTTCGACAACACGCTGATCCGAGAAGTGAACCGCGACTACGCGTCGAAACTATTTCCGGGGCAGGTGAAGTAACTAGGCAACAGGCGTGAGAAAGAGGGGCGCGACAAATCGCGCCCCTACATTCGGTTTCTATTTTGCGCCTTTTGCTCTTCGATCCAATTCAGGGTGGTGAGTCTATCGAACCACGCTTTTGCGGTTAATTCTTCCCGAGCGTTAGTTCGTCGCCCCACCATTCGTAAAGCGCAGCTTGGCGGCCTGCTCGACGTAATATTCGCCGACCTTTTTCGGCAGCAGTCCTTCATGGACGAGCTTGAATGCTGCATTCTTCACACAATTGACGTAAGCCACCTGGGTCATTCTTTGCCCCGCTTTTAACAAACCCAGCCGCTGCCACGCCTGCGCTACTGTCTCGCGCTTGTCGCGCACGCCGTTGCCGTTCATGTCGACCAATTGCCCGCGGGCATCGAGCGGTTCGAGATTGACGCCGTCGAAGCGCGCAAACTCGGTCTCTTGCCCGCCTCTTCTCGCGGGGTCAACGTCGCGTGGAAAAATGTGATAAACGCCCAGCGGACAGGCTACTTCCGGCAAAGCGATACCTGGGTTTTCGTTGACCCCGTCTTTGTTGAGATCACCCAACTCCATCATGTCCACTTTGCTGGGCGGAGGTGCGATATCGCGCTCCACCCAAGCATCGAGCCGATCGATCAATGCGTCATAGAGCCCGGTGAGGTCGAGGGTTTGATTGACCAGGTCGGGGCGCGACACCTGGCCCGCGTCGAAGTGGCTCACGCCGCGAAATTCGTAGACGCGATGCTTCGCGCCAAGACCTTTTTCCCGCAACAATCGGGCGTTTTCCCGCTTATTGGTCAGAAAATCGTTGGTGTCGCCGAGGTACAGCCCATGGGTGGTATCGATCTGTTTGACGAAGCGCTTGCGCTCTTCGTCCGTCGTGAAAAGAACATCCTTGCCGTCGACGGTGAGCTTTGGCAGCCACAGACCGCCGCCGGCGTCGTCGAGCAAGAAGGCGTCGAAGAGCGCCCGCCCATCGCTATCGACGTTGGCCCCGGCCTGGTAGTTGACCTGCCGGCCCCAAAAGCCGCCCGCGGAATGGCCGTAGAAATAGATCCGTCTGGGGCGCGATCCCGCGCGCTGAGCGATCATGTTGCGCGCGAGCTGGGTCCAGGAAGTCAAAAGCCCGGCATGGGAACTCAGGTTAAACCCCTTGAGCGCCGTGCCATCTTCCAGCGTCACCGTGGCGTCGCCGCGCAAACGGTCCGAAGTTCGCATCGTGTGAGCGACGGCGTAGCCCTTGTCGATCATCAGCGTCACATAGCGATTGACGTTTTGCCGCTGGTTGTACTTTGCGTCGGGGTCGCGCGGCAAAAGGTGTCCCACCGCGCCGTAGGAGCCCGCGCCATGGGCGGTGATGTAAAGCTTGCCGTTCCAGTGACGCGCATCCTCGGGGTAAAATATCGTTAGACCATGATTGGTCGCTGCCTCGTAGCGCGCCACGCCGCGGGCGCGCGGTCCGCTGAGCCCCGATTGTACGAAAACAAACTCCGGGCCATCGGTGAAATATGCCGCCCGCGATCCCTTCTCGCGCGACGCCCAGCCTTCCACGGTACCGCTCAGGCGAACCTCGACACGGCGAAATCTCTGGCCTTTGATGTTGAAAACCGTTTCTTCGGAGACGATGTGGCAGAGTTCGATGCCGACGGTGTGGCCCAGGGCCTGCCTCGCCGCAGGAGCAAATTCATTGCAGGGCGCGGCGTCCTTGAATTTATCCCCGGTCTTTTCCTGCGCGCCGGCGACACCAAGAACGGCCCAAAGGACACTCAATACGGCCAAGCATGCGACTTTATTCATAGGGAATGCCTCCTAGAACGAACCTATTCTGCTAGCTTAAAAATTGTCAAGGCGAGCTGAGTTCCTCCGCTTCGCAAAATCGACTGCTTCTGCTATGGATTGAAACCTAATTATTTTCACAGGAGCAGACTCATGCGTATCATCGACGCCGACGGCCACGTATTAGAAAGAGACATTCCCTGGGCGGATTTGCTCGAAGCCCCCTACCGCGATCGCGCGCCCA
Source organism: Deltaproteobacteria bacterium (assembly GCA_016874755.1). Taxonomy (NCBI): domain Bacteria; kingdom Pseudomonadati; phylum Myxococcota; class Myxococcia; species Deltaproteobacteria bacterium. The sequence goes on from VGTH01000006.1 coordinate 120,051, forward strand.
AAGCCGTCAAAGACAACCGCGGTTTCACTTTCGTCATGATGGAAGGAAAACTCACGCCCAAGCCGGTTGGCAAAGCGTGCAGCTTCGTCGGCGCGCCGCGCAGCCACCATCCGCAGGCCACCACGGGCATGACCGATCCCGTCGTGCGTTTGAAAGATATGGACTTGGAAGGCATCGACACCGCCGTGCTCTTCGGCACCTCGCCGTTCTTGAGCCTGCCCTTCGTCGAAGACAAAGATTTGGCCAGCGCGGTCGCCCGCGTCTACAACAACTGGCTGGCTAAATATTGCAGCGCCGATCCGCGCCGCTTGAAAGGCGTCGCCGCCGTGGCGATCCAAGACCCGGTCGAAGCGACCAAAGAATTGCGCCGTGCGGTGACCGAATTAAAATTCGTCGCCGTCGCCGCACCGCCGGTCTCCGCGTCGAAGAAAAACCTCGACGACCCCGACCTCTACCCATTCTTTGCCGAAGCCGAAAAGTTAAACGTGCCGGTGTGCATCCACGTCGGCGCCGGCGACGGCGTGCCAGCAGCGACTGAACGCTTCGACCACCCGCTCTACACCCACGCCATGGCCCATCCGTTCGAGCAAATGATCGCGACCTTGTGCGTCGTCTGTGGCGGTCTATTAGAACGTTTCCCCAAACTAAAATTCGCCTTCATGGAAGCTGGCTGCGGCTGGGTGCCCTACTGGATGGAGCGCTTGGACGAGCATTACGAAATCTTGCAGCCCACCGTCCCCTGGCTAAAAAAAGCTCCGAGCGAATACATGAAGAGCGGCCAGATGTTCTACGCCTTCGAGATGGAAGAAAAGATGCTCCCCTATGTCGCCGAGTTCGTCGGCTCCGAGCGCCTCGTCTTCGCCACCGACTACAATCATAGCGACTCCAAATTCCCCCACACCGTAAGTGAAGTGATGGAGCGCAAAGATTTGACCGACGGCTTGAAGGCCAAGATCATGGGCGAGAACGCGGCAAAGTTGTACAGCTTGTAATCGCGCGCCACTGCACGCTTCGACTTGAATCGCAGCCGCCCTACTTCGACTTGGCGGCAAAGACGTTTTTGTAGTCCGCCCAGGCCTGCGGCCCGGCGCGATCGAAGACTTTGTCGCGCAGCCCGCCGGCGTATTCGGCTGGAATGTAGTTGATCTTTTCCGTGTAGGAAGGCTTCAAGCGCATCCCCTTGGCCTCGAACTCGTCGGCCAATTTGAGATTGGCGAGCACCGAGGCGAGCTCCGCATGATCTGTCCACATGGCTTTGTAGGCGATCTTGCCGTGCTTATCGACGATATAAATCATATTGGGCAAAGAGCCGTAGGCCCGATGCACCGGGCCGTCGAGATCGTCAACCAACAGGACAGATTCAATACCGTCTTGCTGTCGGCAATCGCGGGCAAATTTTAGCTTTTGCTCCCAGCTCCTGTGCGCGCCATAGTTTTCTCCTGGATGCGGCTCGCGCACGTAGATCGTGAAAAATTCAAATCCCCTCTCGCGGTATTGCGCATATAGCTTGTTCAAGGGCGAGACCTCGCCCACAAACGGCGGTCAGGTAATACTGCCAAATTCCAGCAGCAGATGTTTTCGGCCCCGGAATGCAGACAGACGAACCTTCTCGCCGTCAACCGTAGGCAGCTCAAAATCTGGCGCATCCTCACCGGCGCGCAAAGCGGCCTTAAACTCGCCCGACATACCGGCGCTCTCAGAACGGGAAAACGCTTCGTAGTTGTAGCTATCGGAAATGTTTCTGCTCTCCGGTTTAGCCATCGTCGGTGGTCCTCCTATACGGCTAGTAACACATCTCGCCAAGGCGGATTTACCCCGGCTATACCTCAATTTGTTTTCTATAGAATCTCAATTCTCACCGAACCTCGGCGCGGATCGCTGATTTAGCGGTCTCCCAATCGGTGAAATGACCTTTCCCTCTGCGATCTTATGCCGGCGCTCTTCGAGGGCGTCTCTGTGCCACTCCGGTGACTCGAAGGAATCCGGAGAGCGAGTAAGCTCTTCCCAGAATAATTCCATCGCAGCAAGCTTTTCCTGCTGGGTCATGTCATTAAGAGGAAAGTTAACTGACATAGCCGAATTATATACCTCAACGCACTCACGACAATTTTGCACCATAACCCATTCGCTTCAACCGTCTACCGCCCCAGCTCCGCCCCCACCTGCCGCGTCAGTGTGAAATCGACCAGCTCGGAGGGCTTCATGGCCATCTTTGCTTTGGTTTGCTCGGCGATGCGGTTGAGCTCGATGTGAACTTCTGGATCAGTCAGCCAGAGCGTGGGATTGAGCGTTTCCATAATCGCATCATATACCGATTCGGAAACGTCTTTGTCCATCTTGTACTGGCGCATAATGAACTGGACCATGTCCGCACGCCTTGTCCGGGCGTAATCCACGGCGCGGAATACCGCACGAATTGCGCGGCGTACTTTGGGTGCTTCTTTCTCGAGCTTTTCTTTAGTCGTCACAAGTCCGGTCGTGGGGGATACCGGGATCACATCGCTGGTTTTGACCAGGTCGCGATAGCCCATCCGTTTGGCGAGGATGCTGTAAGGCGGCGTCAGCGCCACGGCGGCCATGCCGCCTTGCTGGAGGGTGAGAAACCCATTGGCGACGTCGCCGGTCGACACGAGCTGGACGTCCTTATCGACACCGGATGGCTTGAGCGCTTCGAGCACCTGGTAGAACTGCGTGCCCCAGTTGCCGCCGACGCCGATGGTCTTGCCGCGCAGATCTTCGACACGCTGAATATTTTTCTGCGCGACGATCCACAAATCGGCTTTCTTGGTGATGTTGAGGATCATCTTCAGCGGCGCGCCATTGACCGCCGCGCGCAGCGCCGAGCCGCCGGCAGTGGTGAAGTCGATACTGCCGGTCACCAGCGCCGCGATGCCGGTGTTGGTGCGCATGACGATGATTTCCGCGGTTAGGCCTTCCTTGGCGAAGAAGCCCTCTTTGGCCGCTAGCTGAACGGGCCAGGACGCCAGTCCCGGCGACGATGGAGCGATGCGGAGTTTTTCCTGAGCGCACACATGCCCGGCGCTATGCGCCAGTGCGATAAAAAAGCACAAAGCAGAGATGGGTCGCATGAGACAATGATATCGTCTAATGTCTAGGGTCTGGCGTCTAGAGTTCCCTGCCCCGCAACACTAGACTCCAGACTCTAGCCGCGATGGGCGAAACGTCACAGTCCATACAATGCCTTGGCATTGTCGTAGAGAATCTTGTCGATAATCCGCGGCTCCACCTCGCCCTTCTGTTTCAGCGTGCGCAGTGCTTCGATCTCGGACGAGGTGTCGTTGTGGCCATAGTCGGAACCGATGACGATGTTATCTTCGCCGGAATATTTCAGGACCTGCGGCAAGTCGTCGTCGGTCTGACAGGTGACCCATACATGGTTATCGCGAATCAAATTGCGCGCCACCGAATTGTCGGCGCGCTCGAAGCGGCGGGCGATCTCCACGGCCATGTACGGGATCCACTGAGCGCGCACTTCGATGAAAGCAAATTTCAGGTTGGGGTATTTTTTCGGAATGCCATCGTGCACAAGCGAATGAAAACCCGACAGCACCGGCGCCTTGAAGCGCATGAAGCCGCTCTCGCCGTCGAACATTTCCATCCAATCGAAATTGCCGGTGGATGCATGCACGCAAACGGGCAGCTCGGCTTTCTCCGCCGCGGCATAGATCGGATGAAAGCGCGGATGGCTCAACCGTTTGTCGTCGATCAAGCCGCGCAGAAAAATGCCGCAGGCGCCGTTGGCGCGGGCGAATTCGATCTCCGCCACGGCGCTGGGAATATCGATCACCGGTATTTGACCGATCCATTCCAGCCGCCCCTCGCCTTTGGCGCAGATGTCGATCAACCAGCGGTTGTAGCTCCGGCAGATCGCATTTTCGACTTCGGGTTTGGTCGTCAGGGGCCGCAGAAAGAGCGACGGATAGAGCACCTGAACGTCGATCTCCAGCTCGTCCATGTGCTTTAGCCTGCCCTTGATGTCGCGCATCTCGATGATATCGAGCGGCAGACCTTTGTCGAGATTGACGCCGCGGTGAAACACCCGGCCGTCAATCAGCCAATTCGACGGCCGACCACCACCAGGCGTTACCATGTAGGGACGGATTTTAGGGTTTTCGACATAGGACCAAGTCTGATCGCATTCGATCACATGGGCATCGGCATCGATGGTGGGCATGGGGATTCCTCCAAGGCGTTTTGCCACTGGGCGATGGTAGAAAATACCCTTAGCCGCAAGCCCAGGTCAAATGAAAGATGCGCTGATACAGGCGCTTGGCTCTGCCGGAAAAGTCAGGGTTGAGTGAAGCAGAGCTGCCACTGGATCGTCAAATAGTTGGAAGTAGAAGCAAAGACAAGGTACATTTGCATCAAATGACCCAGGAGGACTTATGAAGGCTCTGACACGAACCCTATTCTAACAGTTGCGCTGTTGCCATTGGCGGGCTGCCCTAGAAAAGCTCCAAAAAGAAGCACCCAAAGTACGCCGCGCAATGAAGGCGGTCGCATTGGAGACATAACAACTTTGCCGGGGAGCAGCGCGCAAACTACGATGGTAGGTGAGGTACGTGACGTCGTCACCTCGGCCCGACAGATCTAATTGCGCACAGATGCCGGACGCACTCATAAAATCGACTACGACAATCGCACCCGCGTCATATTCCAAAACAAGGAATATTCGCCCACCAACCTGGAGCCTGGCGATTACATCGACATGCGAGTTTACCAAGAGAGCTCGGGACGATTGTATAGCGATGAGATTCGCGTGCGCCAGTCTTCTCAAGAGCGGGCAGCCGCGGCCCCAGCCGGAGCCCTTAGTCGATCGCTCATCGGCGACGTGGTAAGTCACGACAACCGAACCAATCTTTTCGAGCTCCAGACTAACGGCGGTCGGAAGTGGACGCTCGGCTACCATCAGACCACGGAATGGAGAACTCGCGGCAAGGTTACGGGAAGCTTTTTTCTCAACCCAGGTGACTATGTTGCCGTCACACCGCGACGCGATAGCCAAGGAAGAATCTGGGCCGACGTCATCGACCTCCGGCAGAATAGACAAGAGCGCAACGCGGGAGCCATCGGGGGGCTGGAGCGTTTCGAGGGCATGGTGGAGTACTTGGATCGGGGGCGTGGGCTCTTTGAAGTGCGAAACGCGCAGAACCGGCTGGTCATCGTCACACTCCCCTTCAATCCCAAACAAGGCGTTAACGATAGATTCACCCGCCTGCGCGTCGGCGAGCCAATACGAATTGAGGGGCGGTTCCTTAACAATGATAGGCTTGAGCTGGAGAATTTTCTATAGAACCTGACACGTGGCCTCGCACGCGCGTGTTGCCCAGTGCGTGCGAGGCCACAGAGTATTAGTGCAAAATCTGCTTAAAGAAATCGTTGCCTTTATCATCCACTAGAATAAACGCGGGGAAGTCCTCCACTTCAATCTTGTAAACCGCTTCCATCCCCAGCTCCGGATACTCCAGCAGTTCGACTTTTTTGATATTCTCCTTGGCCAGGATCGCTGCCGGGCCGCCAATTGACCCAAGATAAAAGCCGCCGTATTTCTTGCAAGCGTCGGTCACTTGTTGGCTCCGGTTACCTTTAGCGAGCGTGATCAGCGCTGCGCCGTGGGACTGGAACAGCTCAACGTAGGAGTCCATGCGGCCGGCGGTGGTGGGGCCGAAGGAACCAGATGGCAAGCCTTCAGGTGTCTTGGCCGGGCCGGCGTAGTAAATCGGATGGTCTTTTAGATACTGCGGCAGCCCCTCCCCTTTGTCCAAGCGCTCTTTCAACTTCGCATGGGCGATATCCCGGGCGACGATCATGGTTCCTTCCAGAGACAGCTGGGTTGTCACAGGATATTTCGTCAGCTGCGCGAGGATCTCCTTCATCGGCCGATTGAGATCGACTTGGATAACGTTCGCAGCAAACTTGCCGCGATACTCCTCCGGGATCAGCCGCCCCGGCTCACGCTCCAGCTCTTCGAGCCAGACGCCGTCTTTATTGATCTTGGCTTTGACGTTACGGTCCGCCGAGCACGACACGCCCATACCCACCGGGCACGAAGCGCCGTGGCGCGGCAAGCGGATCACGCGCAAATCCAGCGCGAAATATTTGCCGCCGAACTGCGCGCCGTAGCCCGATTTGTAGGCCTGCTGCAGCATTTTTTCTTCGAACTCGACGTCGCGGAAGGCGCGGCCATGGGCATTGCCGGTGGTGGGCAGGTGATCGAGATAACCTGTGGTTGCCAATTTCACCGTCTTCAAACAGGCCTCAGCCGACGTGCCGCCAATGACGAAAACCAGATGATACGGCGGGCAACCCGCAGTGCCGAGGGTTTTCATTTTTTCGGTGAGAAACTTTTCCAAACTTGCCGGATTTAAAAGCGCTTTTGTCTCCTGATAGAGCATCGTCTTATTCGCCGAACCGCCGCCTTTGGTAACGAACAGGAACTGATACTCCATGCCGTCGGTGGCCATCAGATCGATCTGCGCTGGCAGGTTGGTGCCGGTATCGACTTCATCCCACATATTCAGCGGTGCTGTCTGCGAATAGCGCAGGTTCTCTTCGGTATAGGTTTTGTAGATACCCTTGGCGATATATTCTTCGTCCTTCACTCCAGTCCACACCTGCTGGCCCTTCTTGCCAAACACGGTGGCCGTGCCGGTGTCTTGGCAAAACGGCAGGATGCCTTTGGACGATGTATCCGCGTTGCGCAGCATCGCCAGCGCGACGTACTTGTCGTTTTGCGACGCATCGGGGTCTTTGAGAATCGCCGAGACTTTTTCCAGGTGCGCGGTGCGCAGGAGGAACGAGACATCGCGGATCGCCACGCTCGATAAATACGTGAGGGCTTCCGGTGCAACCTTGAGTATCTCCTTACCTTCGAACTGAGCTATCGAGACATGCTCTTTGGTGAGCAGCCGGTATTTGGTGGTGTCTTTGTCCAATGGAAGCGGATCTTGATAAACAAATGGTGGTGTCGCCATAAGCTCCTACCTCAATAATTTTGAACCAATCCTAGAGGAAAAATTTTCCAAAGTCGATGTGTTCATCGGTCTAGCGGGTTACCAAACAGCTCGTGGGAATGCTTCGACAAGCAGCACGAACGGACTTTTCGCAACACTTTCAACCTCCAATCCGTTCGCCCTGAGCTCAGTCGAAGGGCTCGGAAAAGCCCCGTACCAACGCGGGCGCTCACAGCGGGTCGGCCTAGAAAATTTGCCAAACTGATCGCTGGCGCTTGTTGACCTGCTAGAAGCCGTCATTTACCGTGGACGGGACCCGGAGGGATCGCTATCGAAAAATTCCACACCTACTGTGCCATGTGCACGTCGCGCTGCGGCGTCGTCGCCACGGTCGAGGACGGCCGCCTAATGCAGGTCAACGCCGATCCTGATCACCCCAACGGTTGCATCTGCGTCAAAGGCGCCGCGGCGCCGGAGATTGTCTACTCACCTGATCGCGTGCTGCAGCCGCTGGTGCGAACGCGTCCCAAGGGCGACCCAAATCCTGGTTGGGTGCAGATCACCTGGGAGCAGGCCCTCAATCTTGCCGCGTTACGGCTCAGTGACATCAAGGACAACTACGGCGCGGAAGCGGTCGTCTTCTCGCGCGCGACCACGGCGGGCAGCGCCGCCATCGATTTTGATGGCTGGGCGCAGCGGTTGGCCAACGCCTTTGGCAGCCCCAATTTTCTGACTTCGAACCACATCTGCACCTGGAACCGCCGGGTCGGCTCCAAATACACCTACGGCAGCCCGATGCCGCTGCCCGACTTCGACAATACGAGTTGCATGCTGATCTGGGGCGTCAATCCTCCCGCGACATCGCCCGCGCAGGCGGTGCGCATTAGCCGCGCGCGCAACCGCGGCGCTAAGCTTGTTGTCATCGATCCACGCAAAACGTCCTTGGCAGCGAAGGCCGATTGTTGGCTGCGCATCCGTCCAGGCAAAGACGGCGAGCTGGCGATGGCGATGATTCATGTCTTGATCGACGAGAATCTCTATGACGCCGAGTTCGTGCGCCAATGGACCAACGGGCCGTTTCTCGTGCGCGATGACAATCAGCATTTACTGACGGCGGCCGACGTGCGCGCGAACGGTGAGCGAAATACCTGGATGGTGTGGGATGGGCACGACGGTTTGGTGGCGCATCACAAAGCTAATGCGCCCGAGATAGTCGGGAATTTCACGATTCGACTGCGCGACGGCTCCGAAGTGACCTGCCGTCCCGCGTTCGAAGCTCTAAAGCAAGCCGCCGCACCATTCGCTCCGGAACGATCGAAAGAGATCACGAGCGTGGCTGCGGCAGAGGTCCGCAAAGCCGTCCACCTGTTCGCCCAAGAAAAGCCATCGAGCTACTGCACCTGGGTCGGCCTCGAACAGGACAACGACGCGCTGCAAACCAACCGCGCCGTCTGCATCTTCTACGCCCTCACGGGACAATACGATCAACGCGGCAGCAACGTGCTGTTCGCAGCGACACCGACTAACTCAATCAATGGCCGAGAACTGCTTTCCAAAGAACAAGCAAACCTGCGCTTGGGCCTCGACAAACATCCGCTCGGTCCACCGGCCGATCCAGGCATCGTTCAGGCCGCGCAGGTCTACGACGCCATCCTCACGGAAAAACCCTACCCGGTAAAAGCTATGGTGCTGTTCGGCAGCGATCCGCTGCTCGGCCATGGCGACCCACTACTCGGCAAGGCGGCGCTTGAAGCCCTCGATTTCTACCTCCACGTCGACACGACGATCAATCCAAGCGCTATCTTCGCCGACCTGATTCTGCCCGCAACGACCTGTTGGGAGCGCGAAGCCCTGATGCCGTCGTTTGAGATTGCGGAGGATACAGTCAACTGGGCACAGCTACGGCCAGCGGTCGCGAACCCCGTCGGCGAGGCGCGCTCGGAAGTGGAAATCGTTTTCGCGTTGGCTAAGCGACTGGAATTGGAGAAACCGTTCTTCCACGGCGACAACGACTCTGCGTTAGCCTACCAGCTCGCACCGTCCGGCCTCACGGTAGAACAGTTGCGGGCAAATCCCACCGGTATGCGCGCCGCGGTGAAGACACGCTACAAAAAACACGCGGAGATCGAGCCGGCTTCCGAAGCGCCACGTGGTTTCGCTACGCCCACCGGCAAAATCGAAGTTTTTTCCACGACACTGAGCCAAGCGGGTTACCCGGCGCTGCCTCGGTTCGAGTTCAGCACAGTAATGGATAACGAGTATCCACTGACGCTGACTTTTTTTCGTGACATCCACTTCTGCGATGAACAGCATCGCAACATTCCGCGCCTGCGCAACGCCGTCCCCGAGCCGTTTGTCGAGCTGCACCCCAATACGGCCGGTGCGAGAGCCATTCAGCAGGGCGACTGGGTCAGCGTCGAAACCAAGACCGGCAAAGTGCGGTTAAGAGCAAAGCTCAACCCGTCACTTCACCCTGAGGTGGTAGCTACAGTGTACGGTTGGTGGCAGGGCTGCGCAAAATTGCAGCTGAGCGGCCACGATCCGTTCTCGGCCACCGGTGCAAATACCAACTTGCTCGTTCCCAATTCAGACAATGACACCCAAAGCGCCTCCGTCGCGCATCGCGGCCAGCGTTGCAGAATCAACAAAATCTAACGGGCACAAGCTCCACAAGTAGAAAAGAATCTGAGATTAGCGCGCAGTATAAAAACTATTGAAGAAGCCGCTCTGTTCGAGAGCGCGCACAATGGACGCATCGAACTGATCGTCCACAGAAAGCGGTTTGACATTGGGCTCCGTCTTTTCCATGAACGCTTTGGCCAACGCAATCCCGGCGCGGTTTGGATATGGAACGCGCGGAACATACTTGATGTAGGTCTTTTGAGTTTCTTCACCGACCAGTGGATCGTCGATTTTCAAGCGTTCTTTGATGACCTTTTTGGAGAATGCTAGATCATTTTTGAAAACTGCGATGGACTCGCCCATAGCGCGGACGAAGTTGCGCACAACTTCAGGATTTTTTTGAATGAATGACCGCCGCGTCACCACACCCGCAGACTGGTAGTCGGGAATGACTTCGGCCAGATCGACTAGCTCGCGAAATCCTTCTTGCTTGGCCAACGCCAAAGTCGGCAGCGAAATCGGACCACCGAAAATTTTCTTGCTCTGCATGCCCGAAAGTATCGGCGGCACGCCACCCATCTGGATAATCGGCACATCCACTTCGGGTTTCAGCCCCCATTTGTCGAGGGTCAAGCGCAATAACAAATCAGTCGTCGAGCCGTAGCGGCTCACGCCCATCGCTTTGCCTCTGAGATCCTTGGGCTCACGAATCTCCGGTCGCACGATCATCGAGAACGGCGGCTTGGTAACTAACCCGGCGATCATCACCGTATCGTTGCCTTGAGCATTAACGCGCATCACCGGTTCGATGCCCTGGACGCCGATCGGCGTCGTACCACTGAGCAGCGACTGCATGGCCGCCGCGCCAGCGATGTAAACCAGCTCGACGTCAAGCTCATATTTGGCAAATATCCCCTTGTCGACCGCGATCCAAGGAATCACTGCCGAGCCAGAAATAGAACTGTAAGCAACCCGCAGCTGGGTTTTGGCCGAGGCAGCAAAAACCTCCCCGCAAACCAGACCGATCAGCAATATTGTTGCACCGATCGTCCTAAACTTACTTTTCTGCCACGAAAAACTCATTCCGAACTCACGCCTCATGCCTGTTGCCTCGCGCCTACTTATGAAACTCCTTCGTTCCCGCATAGGCCCGTGGATTGACCAGCGCATGCTCTTCCTGCATCAACCAGGCGACTTCCGCGGCCATCGGCACGCTTACGGCTTCCATCGACGAATGCGCCGCCATTTTGCAATACCTCAGCGTTGTCTTATCGAACTTGCCGATCTCCTCGCCCCACTTCCACGCCTCGTCCTGCAACTTTGCATGGGGAACGACGCGGTTGATCAAGCCGGCGTTCATCGAGCGCACCGCGTCCCAGTTCTCGCCGGTGAGAATCATCTCGAAGGCAAACTTGGTCGGAATCAACGTCTTAAACATGGTGGCGATGATCGGATAGGGCAAAAAGCCACGCTTGATTTCCGGCAGGCCGAACATCGCTTTGTCCGACGCTATCGCTAAATCGTGGGGCAAGAGCAGCGTAATGCCGCCGCCAAGACAAAAGCCATTTACGACGGCAATCGTCACTTTTGGAAAGGTGCGAATGGTTTCGGCAACGTGATAGGCGCGCGGCTCTTTGCGCCGATCCTTGCCACGGTTCTGCCCCCCTTCGGTGGGAAACTCTGACAGATCGCGCCCCGCGCAATAGGCCACATCTCCAGCGCCGGTGGTCAACACCGCGGCGATTTCGTCGTTTTCGCGCAGTTCCTCGAACACAGCCAAGATTTCGCGAATCGTGTCACGGCTGAGCGCATTGCGCTTCTCGGGTCTGTTGATAGTAATCTTCGCCACCGCACCGCGGGTTTCTAAAATGGCGTACTTGCCCTGCTTGATCATGGCCTGAACCTTTCTTGTGTAAAGCTTCTACGCGCATAACACCGACCACCGCACGCGGTCAACCGACACGCCTTGCAAGCGGCCGGAGCATCGGCTATTGGCAAACAAGACTATGAACCGTGAGGCGTGAGGGGTGAGGCGCGAGGCGTCCGGAAACTTCTTACCCCTAACGCCTTAGCCTCACGGGATGCATATGAACATCGGCGAATCCCTGCCACGCAACGCCCAGCACTTTCCCGACCAGCGCGCCATTGTCGACGCGCACCGATCGGTGACTTATGGCGAATTTCATGAACGGACCAACCGGTTGGCCAACTACCTGCTCGCCCAAGGTGTTGTCAAAGGCGATTTGGTCGGACTCTCCATCGGCAGCCGCGCCGAGCATTTCGAAGCGATCTTCGCCATCGCTAAGGTTGGCGCGCTGGCAGTTCCGTTCGATTTCAACTGGAGCCCGCCGGAATGCGACGCCATGGCGCGCTTCTTTGCGCCCAAGGCCTTCTTCATCGAAGCGCGCAAAGAGACCGCGGCACTGCTCAAGATTGTCGCAGAACAGGTCAAGCATGGGGCGCTGATCGTAGTTGCCGATACGACCCCGAGCGGCATCATTGGTTTTGAGAATGCCGTCACGCGGGGATCACCCGATGATCCTCGAATCGCAGTCGCCGGCAACGATCTGTTTCTCCTAATGATCACCTCCGGCACGACGGGCTTTCCCAAAGCCTGCAGCATCAATCATGAGACATATTCGCTGCGCTGCCTCAACTACAACATCGCCAAAGGCATGAACCACAATGAGCGCGCCTTGATGGCGCTGCCGGTGCACTTCAACGCCGGACGCGGCTCAGTGATGGCGATTCTCTATCTCGGCGGCACAATTATCATCCACGAGAAATTCGAAGCCGAGCGATTCCTACAGACTATCGAGCGCGAGCAAATTACCTACACGATGCTTGTCCCGCTGTTATGCGAACGGCTGTTGCGCTCGGAGCGTTTGCCGAAGTATCGCACCTCATCGCTGCGCTTCCTCGGTATCACCGGCGGCCATTTGTCTAAGGCGCTTGCGCGCGAAGCGCGGCAGCGTCTCAGCCCCGGCGTCTTCGAAGCCTACGCTTCCACCGATTGCGGCCAGATCACCAGCGTCGATGCCGAAGACTGGGAGCTGCACGGGGACACTGTCGGCAAGCCGATCTGGTGCGTGCAGACACGGATTACCGACGACGACGGCAACGAACTGCCTCAAGGCGAGCAAGGCGAAATCTGCGTGCGCACACCGCTGGCGATCCAGGGCTACTACCGCAATCCGCAAGCGACCGAAGAATTTCTCGCCGGCGGCTGGTGCCATACCGGCGATGTCGGCTTCCTCGACAGCGAAGGCTATCTGCACATTTCCGGGCGCAAAAAGAACATGATCAAGAGCGGCGGCATCAGTGTTTTTCCCGACGAGATTGAAGAAACTCTACGCAAACACCCAGCGGTGGCCGCAGCTGCCGTGATCGGCTTCAAAAGCTCCGACTGGGGCGAGACGGTTAAGGCATTCATCGTGCTTCATGGCGAGCAGCGCTGCGATGCGGAAACCCTGATAGATTTCTGCAAAGCATCGCTTGCCGCTTACAAGGCGCCGAAAGTCATCGAGTTCGTTATGGCCTTGCCGCGCACCGGCCTCGGCAAAATCGATCGCGGACAACTGCAAAGCACGATCGGGAGATCGACATGAGATTGCTGTTCACGCTTTTTTCCATTGCTGCACTTTTCGTAAACCACGCAACAGCGCAAACGCCGGCCCGAAGCGCTGCAGAGCTGGCGAAACACATGGGGCCAGATCGTGAGAAACTGCTACATGACGGCGCGAAGAAAGAAGGCAAGCTGGTGTCAAGCAAGATCCAGATCGAGAATCCATTTGACCACCGATGAACGGAATTGTTACAACAGATCTCGCTAATAAGGATGACCTATGACCGCGAACAATGCGCCCCAATTCGGCATCCGCAAGAACATGAAGCTCGTCGGCCGCACCGACATTGCCGGCGGCGGCCAAGTCGTTGTGCAAGATGGTTACGCCTACGTTGGCCACATGGACCCGCCGCATGGCACATCGATTGTCGACGTGCGCGATCCGAAGCATCCAAAGATCGTTGCGTCCATCGAAATTCCCCAGGGCGTGCACTCGCATAAGGTGCGGGTCAGCGGCGACATCATGCTGGTGAATTTGGAGAGATACCGCGGCAAAGAGCGTTTGCCGACCGGGCTAAAAATCTATGACGTCTCGAACAAAGAAAAGCCGCGTGAGATTGGCTTCATGGAGACCAACGGCGGCGTGCACCGCTTCACCTACGATGGTCGCTACGCCTATCTATCGGTCCATGTCGAGGGCTACATCGGCCGCATTCCGATGATTGTCGACATGAAAGATCCGACCAAGCCGACGGAAATCGGCCGCTGGTGGATGCCCGGCCAGTGGATCGGCGGTGGTGAAAAGCCGACGTGGGAAGGCACCGCGCATCAGTGCCACCATCCGATTCGCTACGGCGATCGGCTTTACGTGAGTTACTGGCACGGCGGCTTTGTCATTCTCGATATCAGCGACATGAGCAAACCCAAATTCATCAGCGGTCTGAACTGGTCGCCGCCCTATCCGTCGCCAATTCATACGACGCTGCCGATTCCCTGGAAGTTGGCCGGCCGCGACATGATGGTCGTGGTCGATGAAGAGGCCGGCAAGCGCGCGCCGACACCGCCGGCGTTTATGTGGATGGTGGATATTACGGACGAAAAAAATCCGGTGTCGGTGTCGACCTTCAATCCAGACGGCGCCCGGGACATCGCCCCCGGCAATCAATATGGCGCGCACCAGCCCGCCGAGCAGGTCTACGACAACAAGATGTTTGTCACCTGGTTCAGCGGGGGTCTGCGTGTGGTCGACATCACCAATCCCTATGGATTAAAGGAGCTGGGCTACTACGTGCCCAGCCCGGGCGCCGGACAGAAAACGGTCAAGAGCAACGATGTCTATCGCACCGACGATGGCCTTGTGTACTTGATCGACCGGTTGAACGGACTGGAGATTCTCGAATACCAAAACTAACTCGGCAACGGTGTGAGACAACCGTTTGTTGTCTTATTCCTTTGCTTTCAGTTTGCTGTCGTTATCCTTTAAAAATTGGCGAATCTCGTCGGTATAATCGAGCAAGCGGTGCCACTGTTCCTTGTAAAGCGTCACTGGAAAGCGGCCCAGGCCATAGAGCGAGAGCCCGCCCTTCTCGCCGATCTTCAAGCTCAGCTGTCCCGGCTTTTTCCGTTCCACTTGATCGCGCAACGCCTTGTTCTCGGCTTCGAGACGCGTTAGTTTCTGTTCCGCGGTTTCTTCAGCCATGATTATCCTCCGAAAGTTCGTTGTTTCAGCGCTTTCCATATCCGAAACTAGCGCGAAACGCGAGCCAGAACACAGACGGCCACTTGATCATCAAACTAAAGTCGGACTATAAAAAGGAAACAAAAGATTGCAGCGGCAATCGAAAACTCGTCATTTGGAGGAAACAAGAATGAGCGCAAAACTGGGAACCAGAATCATCGACGGCGACGGTCATATCATGGAAGACAACGCCGGCATCATCGCCCACATGGAGGGCGCCTATCGGGAGATCCTCGGTCGCAAAGGCATGTGCTTCCCGCCTTTGGACCATCTCCACGCGGGACGCGCCGTGGAAACGCCGCCACAGCGTGATCAACGCGCGCCGGTGGGGCCGAAGGGCTGGCTCGATTTTCTCGACGACGTCGGTATCGAGTGGACGGTCATGTACCCCACCCTAGCGCTATCCTATGGCAAAATCGTCAGCCGCGACTACGCCGTCGCCGTCTGCAAAGCCTACAATGATTGGCTGTCCGAGACCTATTTGAAGTTTAACTCGCGATTTAGATCCATGGCGATCATTCCCATGCAGGACCCGGAAGAAGCCGCCAAAGAGCTTAACCGCGCCGTCACCAAGCTCGGTATGTTGGGCGGCATGATGCCGTCGAATGGCTTGGCGCAGCCGCTCGGCGCCAAACAATTCTGGCCAGTCTATGAAGAAGCCAATCGGCTCGGCTGCTGCCTAGCCGTGCATGGCGGCGCCCACGATCGTTTCGGCATGGATCACATGAATATGTATGTGCCGGTGCACGCCCTCGGCCACCCGTGGGGGTTAACCATCAATTGCGCTGACATTCTTTACAACGGCATCTTCGAGCGCTTCCCGCGGGTGCGCATCGCTTTTCTCGAGGGCGGCGTCGCCTGGCTGTTGCTGCTCCTCGAACGGCTGCACGCTTCCCATGAAACTCACTTTCAACATATTCCCCAGGGTGAATTCGGCGTGCGCGAAGAAGACGACCCGGGGAAAAAGCTCAAACAGCTGATCAAAGATGGCCGCGTCTATCTCGGCATCGAGACCGAGGAGCTGACTTTGCCTTTCGCCATCAAGGCGGTCGGCAACATGCCGTTTCTTTATTCGTCGGACTTCCCGCACGAAGTCACCAACGAAAGCTGCAAGCATGACCTTGGCGAGCTAATGGAAAGCGACGAGATCTCGAGCGACGACAAGGCCGCCATGCTTTGGCGCAACGCCGAGACGTTCTATAAGCTGCCGCTCTAAACCACGTCACGCTGCCTGGCGCCGTCAGCATTGTTCCAGCAATCCTGAAGGGCGCCAGGCACGCGCTGTTGCTAACCTCAAGAAAGGATTTTTCTATGGCTACCTGTCGTGCCGCCATTATTACTGAACACAATAAACCGTTATCCATTCAGCAGGTGGAGATTCCCACGTTGGATCGGGGCTCGCTGCTAATCAAGATTTCCGCGTCGACGCTCTGCGGCACCGACGTGCATCGTTGGCACGGACCGCTCGGCGATAAAGACACACTGCCGATCATCACGGGCCATGAACCCTGCGGCACCGTCGAAGATATCGCCGGCGAGCGCACCGACATTCTCGGTCAGCCCGTGAAACGCGGCGACCGCGTGGTCTGGAGCTACGTCGCCTGCGGCTCTTGCTATTATTGTTCGGTTGCCTGCCAGCCCTGTATTTGCCGCGGCCGCGCGTCGTGGGGGCACAATCGCAGCGATCAACATCCCTATCTACTCGGCAGCTGTGCCGAATATATGTATGTGCCGCCGGAATGTTTGATCATCAAAGTGCCCGAAGACGTGAGCTCCGCCTCCGCCGCCGCTTCGGCCTGCGCCTATCGCACGGTCATGCACGGGTTCGACCGCCTGGGCGCAATCAAATCGCACGAGACCGTCGTCATCCAGGGCAGCGGGCCGCTCGGCAACTTCGCCACCGCGGTGGCCAAAGACAGCGGCGCCAAAAAAGTTCTGGTCATCGGTGCGCCGGCGGCGCGCCTTGAAGTGACCAAAAGAATGGGCGCCGACGCAGTGCTGAACTTGGAAGAAGTGACCGATGAGAAACTGCGCCGCCAATGGGTGCGCGACCAAACAGCCGGGCGCGGTGCCGACGTCGTCGTTCAGGTCGCCAACAACATGGCCGTGCCGGAAGGATTGACGCTTTTGCGCGACGGCGGCCGCTACTTGAACATCGGTGCCGGCGGCAAGGCTAACATCGCCGTGGAAAAAATTCCCCAAGAAATGCTCTTCATCACCGTGCGCTCCGGCGAGCCGCGCCACTGGCTGCAAGCCATCGATTTTCTGTCGTCGCGCAGAAAGACCTTTCCGTTCGAAGAAATGATCACCAAGAGCTACAAGCTCGATCAGATCAACGAAGCGATGCAGGCGATGGCGAGCTTTTCGGTGGTCAAAGCCGTGATCAATTTCTAAAGCAACGATCGAGCGCGATCTAAATGAGAGGAGCCCACCGAGGCTCCTCTTTTTTTGGCCAAGAAAAATCCAACCGTCAGAGCGGCGGAATAAAATCCCGATCGATCAGACAACCATTCATCGACCGGCTCGCCGGACTCATCAGATAAAGCATCGCCGCCGTCATGTGATCGGCGCCGCGAATATGGCCGGACTCAAGTGACCGCTGGATGTACTCAGCGCTCTTGCCGCGCCGCCACATCGGCGTGTCAGTGCCGCCCGGCTCAACGGCGTTGACGGTCACATCGAGGTTTAGTTGTTTCAATTCCAGCGCGAAGGTTCTGGTCAGCGCCTCGACGCCGCCCTTCGAGGCCGCGTAGGCAGAGTTGGTTGCGTTGCCCTTCACTTGGCCCGAGGAGAAGTTGACGATGCGGCCGTAGCCGCGCGCGATCATGCTGCGCGCAACAGCTTGCGTGCAGAGAAAAGTCCCTTTCAAATTTACATCGATGATGTGATCCCAAGTCTCCTCTGGGATTTCGAGCACTGGATGCTTGATCATGACGCCTGCGCTGTTGATGAGAATATCGATCTTGCTGTCCGTCGCGGAAATCCGTCGCACGATGTCTTCAACTTGGCTGGGCCGCGTCACGTCGAGACAATCCCCGCCGCAGCGATACCATCGCTCTTGAGTTCAGCAACAGCCCGTTCGATCGCACCGCCGTCGCGCGACGCAATCCAGACTTTGGCGCCGGCTTTGCCGATCGCTTGCGCCATTGCTCGGCCTATGCCAGTAGCGCCGGTTATGAAGGCGATCTGGCCCTGCAGGTCTACCTGTCGGTTCATCATCTTCCGATGTTTAGCCCACATCCAAACAAATGGATAGGGTGCACCGTGCGCAGTGATCCGAAACGGTGCCCTACAAACTGATTGTGAGTAGCAATTCTATGGGGAGGAGCGAGTTAAAACTGAACCGTAGTGATTAGGCTAACAGATTTCCGCCATCGGCACCGTGAACCAGAACTTACTGCCCTGCCCTGGCTCACTCTCGACACCGATGCGACCGCCCATGAGCTCGACGAGCTGTTTCGCAATCGATAGGCCCAAACCGGCGCCTTCGTAGGAGCGGCTGGTGGAGCCGTCGGCTTGCGTGAAGCATGAAAAGATCGCCTCTTGCTTGGCACGCGGTATGCCAATGCCCGAGTCTTTGATCGTTACAAAGAGTGAAAACTCCTCCGCCGCCGCGGCTTTCTTTTTGCCGCGCCGCACCGTTTTGGAGCAAATCGCGCCGCGGTCCGCTTCGACGACAATCTGACCGGAGTCGGTAAACTTGACTGCGTTGCTCAAAAGTTTATTCAGCAACTGGCCGAGCCGTTTATAGTCGCATTGGACCTTGAGCGGCACTCCCTTGTTAATTAGCAGTTGAAGGCCCAGCCCTTTGTCCTGTGCGCGGCGCACCCAGGGCTCGATGTGCTTTCTCAGAAACGCATGAAATTCGAGCGAATCAGCTTCGAGTCGGATCGAGCCGGCATCGAGCGCCGCCATGTCGAGAATATCGCCCATCACCGTCATCAACCCTTCGGCCGACGACCGCAAGGTCTTTAGATACATGCGTTGTTCTTCGCTGAGGTCGCTCTGCGCCAACAGATCGGCCATGCCGAGCACGACGTGAATCGGCGAGCGCAGCTCGTGGCTGGTGTTGGCGAGAAATTCCGATTTAGCCGCGCTGGCAGCTTCCGCTCTGATCTTGGCATCGACGAGTTCCAGCTCAACCCGCTTGCGCTCGGTTAGATCGATGCCGTAGCCACGCACCAGCTTGGCGTGCGGCACCGGTGTAAGCTTCCATTCGTAGTAGGTGTCGCCGAGTTGCACTTCGACGCCGGCCAGTTCGTTCTGTTGCTTTAGGCATTGGGCCGTCAGTTGAATAATTTCGGCCGGCAAGATCGCCGGCCGCGCTTCCGAGCTAAAACCAAAGCGCTGCACCAGCTGCATCATCGCCGGGTTGGCGTGGATCATATTGCCGTCGGCGTTAAGCTCGACAATGGCGATGGGACTCTCCTCGGCAATGCACGCCAGACGGCGCAGGTCCCTTTCCAATTCGAGCTGGCGGGTCAAATCTTTAAACGTGAGGATCACGCCGGTACCGCCGGCCGTCGGAAACGGCGTGCAGCGGAACTGCACCGGCCGCAGGTTGTCGTCGCGGCAGCGTACCCACATGCGGCCCTCCGGCTCCAACGTGCTGCCACTCAACAGGCGCGTCACGGGACAATCGTCGGCGGGCTCGCCGGTATCGTCCATGCGGCATTCGAGAATGTCATGCACCGGATGGAGTTGGATGCTTGCGGTGCTCCAACCGAGAAAGAGCTCAGCTTGTGGATTTAACGCGGCGATGCGCCCACGCGCGTCGGCCACCAATGCCGCCATCGGTAGGGCATCGAGCAGAGCTTGGGCAAAACTGCGGCGCGGCTCGTCGGCGACTATCGTCGATTCTGTTTGAGCCAGAAGATTCATCAGCTAACCAAGTTGCCGGCTGCCAGTTGCAGATGTGCCATGATGTCGATGCGCTCTTTTCCCGGGTCGAGCACGCGCACGATTTTCCGTTCGACTGGTCCCGGTTCGGCCAAGCTCACCACCGCCCCTTCCTCTCCTTCGGCGGCGCCCGGCCAAGCAACGATGCGCAGTGTCGGCTTCAGACTGTCGACGCGGTTGGCGGCGATCACGATGCCGCGCTCGCCGGTATTGAGTTCGACCAGGCTGCCAATCGGGTACACGCCCAACGCGCGGATGACCTTTTCGACCAAAGAGCGGTCGAAGGCGCCGCCCTGGGCATCGATATAGATCTGCCGCAGCACTTCAATCGGTTGCAGCGGCGAGTGGCTGCGGCCGATTAACATTGAATCGTACGCATCGGTGATCGCGACGATCTGACTGTAAATCGAAATTTCGTCGCCCTTGAGCTTCGCTGGATAACCGGTACCGTTAACCCGCTCGTGGTGTTGGGCAACGATGAGCCGCGCGGCTTCAGGAATGTTTTCGCTGCGCTGAATGACGTTCAAGCCCAGTGTCGGATGCTGCTCCATCAGCCGGCGCTCCGAGTCGGTGTAGAGATCGGTCTTGCGCAGCAGATTACGCGGCAGCCGGGTTTGGCCAACGTCGTGGAGCAGCGCGCCAAAACCAAGCACCGGGTTGTCGGTCTCGAGACCCTCTGCGGCGCCGACCACCAGCGACAGCACGCAGACATTCACCGCGTGAGCGAACAGATCGTTCTGAAAGCGGCGCATCTGGGTGAGGAGCAGACTGGCATCGGGCGAGCGCAGAATACAGCCGGTGATGTCGCTGACGACTTTTTTCGCCACCTGCGCCGGGATCGGCGCGCCGCGGCCGGCGCCGTCGAATATGCTTTGCGTTGCCGACAGCGCTTCGTCATGAACC
Organism: Deltaproteobacteria bacterium; assembly: GCA_016874755.1. Lineage (NCBI taxonomy): Bacteria > Pseudomonadati > Myxococcota > Myxococcia > Deltaproteobacteria bacterium. The sequence continues at coordinate 140,752 of VGTH01000006.1, forward strand.
TTGCGCGCCACTTCGAATTCTTCGACTAATATGCGAAACGAAACTTCGCTGGCGGTGCCGGAACGAACTTCGATGGCGGGACGATTTGACGGCGCGGGCTCATTCTTGGCTTCGACCGGTGCGCTGCTGCCGGGCTCCAGATTGACACTGCGGCTGGGGTCAATTACCACCTCGCGGATGCCGTGCTTCTTGAACAGCTCGATGTCGTCGCTGTCCTTGATCAGCTTGCGATGGAACAGAAACGGCGTATCGATCCACGAACGATCGAGACCGACCACGTACATGCCGGGCTTCACTTCTGACAACGGCACCCGTCTGGTCGCGTTGACCTCTTGCTGAGGATTGGTCGCCACTACGCTTTCCCCAAGCTACCGATTCGCCAGTGTGTCTGCATTGCTATTTCCACTGCCAGAATGGTCCCCATGCTCTCTCATTGCGCGCGCGGCGCGGACACCATCGCGTGCTAATAGAAGCTATCGGCAGAGATTTGTGAAAACTAAGCGAAATTTGACGGCGCAACGCCACTGGCGGCCAGCCGGCGCAGAATGGCGTTAAAGCTCAAAATTAGACCGAGTATGGGGCGTGGCAACTCGCAAAGGTCAGCCAAAAGGACATGCGAACAATCAATTTTCCAAAAGCGGCCGAAGTTTTTGTATCGTGTCTGCGGACGGCACGCCGGCTTCTTTGATGATCGCTTCCAATTCCTCGCCCGATGCGGGCGTCAGGTCCAAGCCCTTTCTCTTTACCTCTGCGATCAAGTCAGGGTCTTGCATCATTTTGTTGAAGCCCTCGCGCAGCATTTTTAACCGTTCCATGGGCATGCCCGGAGGGCCGAAGAGCGGCCGGCCCATATCATCGGGCAGCGCCAACAACTTGGCGCTGCGCCGCATGGTGTCGCTGACTTTGTGTTTATCGAGCAGCTCCCACAAGGTCGGCACATTGGCCATGCGCGGATCGCGCTTTTTGCCGCCTTGAACCAGCACCCGGACAAACCCGGTCTTGGACCAAGTGCGCGCCGGCTCGCTGCCGAAAAACGCTTGAATAGTACCGCTCCAGCATTGAATCTCATTTTTCTCGATGGCGAGATTGGCATCCGCTGCTCCCGGATAGCCGGGCACCATCGTCAACTTCAAACCGAAGGAATCCTGCAACAGCCGTGGAAAATAATAAGCCGCCGTGCCGATGCCAGTGGAGCCGCACTTCGGCGTTTCGCTTATCGTGCGCATGTCTTCCAGCACTTTCACGCCGGAGTCAGCACGGATGTAAAAGATCCGATCGGTCTTTTCCGGCGAGCCGATGTAGCCGAACTTGAACCAGTCGAACTTCACTTCCTTCTTGCCGGCAATCTGGTCGATGTACATCGCCGGACTGACCACACCCAGAGTCAAACCGTCCGGCTTGGCCACGCTGTAAACATAGTTCGCCGCAATCATCGACCCGCCGCCGGTCATGTTCTGCACAACAATCGTCGGATGACCGGGAATGTATTTGCCGAGATAGTGCGCAATCACCCGCGCCCACACATCGAATGCGCCGCCGGCGGCGAAGCCGACGCGAATCTGCACTGTCTTGTTTTGGTAAAATGGCGTCTGGCCAAAAAGCGGCGCTACCATCAGCAAGAAAAATCCCGTCACAAGAAAAATCCGGCGCATCTCACTCTCCTCAGTAAAGTGCACCGAACTTAGCCGCTAAACGGCGTTTAGTAAACCGTTGGCGAGTAGCGCGAGCGTTGTAGTCTGCGCGCCGCCCAGCTATGCTTGGCGTTTAACTCGCGAGCAATGGAGAGAGGACTGTCTGCATGTTAAGAGCCGGTATCGTCGGCCTGCCCAACGTCGGCAAGTCAACGCTGTTTAACGCTGTGACCCGCACGCGCAAAGCGGAGGCGGCCAACTACCCTTTTTGCACCATCGATCCCAACGTCGGCATGGTCACCGTGCCGGACGCGCGGCTCTATGATTTGCAGACAATGGTCAAGACCAACGTTGTCATTCCCGCAGCGATCGAGTTCGTCGACATCGCGGGGTTGGTCCAGGGTGCGAGCCAGGGTGAAGGTCTGGGCAACAAATTTCTCACCCACATCCGTGAAGTGGACGCCATCGTGCAGGTCGTGCGCTGCTTCGACGACCCCGATGTGCATCACGTGTCGGGCAGTGTCGATCCGGTGCGCGACATCGAGGTGATCAACACCGAGCTGATACTCGCTGACTTGGAATCGGTGAGAAAACGGCGCGAGCGCATCGGCAAAGACATCAAACGGGGCGACAAGACGGCCGCAGCGGAAGACGCCATGTTGACGAAAATCGAAGCGACACTCGACGCTGAAAAACCCGCGTTGTTGTGCCAGCTATCGCCAGAAGAACGAGCCCTGTCGCTGCCGCTCTTTTTGCTCACCGACAAACAGACCATCTTTGCCTGCAACGTAAAAGAATCCGATCTCGCCACCGCGGATCAAAATCCCTACGTGCAAAAAGTCCGCGAATACGCCAAGACTCACCTCGCCTGCGAGGCTGTGGTCATCAGCGCGCAGATCGAGAGCGATCTCGTCGATCTCGAGCCGGCAGAGGCACAAGAATTTCTCAAAGAGCTCGGTGTCCAGGAAAGCGGCGTCGGCGCACTGATTCGCGCCACTTATCATCTCCTTGGCTTGCGCACTTTCTTCACCGCCGGCGAAAAAGAAGTGCGCGCCTGGACCATCCACGCCGGCGACACCGCACCCAAAGCCGCAGGCGTGATCCACTCCGACTTCGAGCGCGGCTTCATCAAAGCCGAAACCGTCGCCTACGACGACTTGATTCAGTGCGGCTCAGTGGCCGCCGCGCGGGCCAAAGGATTGTACCGAATGGAAGGCAAGGAGTATGTCGTCGCCGATGGCGATGTGATGCTGTTTAAGTTTAACGTATAGCCAAACAAGATCTCGGAGTCCTTCGACAAGCTCAGGACGAACGGAAACGGGAGCGATCCGTTGCGACGCCCGCCGCAGCTTACTCCCCTCTTCCTGTCAGTACGTTGAACGGCGCCAGGAGGAGCTCAGTCCAGCTGCGCCCACTCGCTGAATTCTTCCAAGCCCAGATTCTTTAAAGTATCCATATACGGCCGGCCGGTTTTTTCGTGACGGCCGGAGAGTTGGTAGTACTCTCGGACCATTTCGGGGAGCCATTTGGCGATGGTGAAGCCTTTGTATTTACCGTCGGGCACCGGATCGAGAAAGCGCTGGCCCACTTGCTGCCAGTCGTGATCGGCGACCCAGCCGCGCTGGGTGGCGAACAGGCTTTGTAGAATCGCGCTGCGCTGCCCGGCGAGCATCGCTTCATCGAGGGTAAAATTCCAGCCGGTGGTTGCGTTGAAGGAATCGATCACACTGTTTAGGCCGTCCGGTTTCATGTGCATCTGGGCGAACCAGCAGCCGCCCATGAGGCCGACAAATTGGCGGTACTGTTCGCCGATCACGTTGGACTGCGGCCAGCCCTTGGGATCGTCGCGGTCGAGTGGACCCCATTTCTCGCGGTATTTTAAATCCGGCGGCGGATTGGGCGTGCCGCCGCCCTGCGGCTTCATGCCGCCGCTGGCGACGATCTCGCGCAGCATGTTGCTAAAATGGGGCCGCCAATCGTGCATCGCCGGCACGCCGCGCTTGGTGTGCACGACCCACTTGACCGCGTCGCCGCCGATGGCCTCGGCGACTTCCAGCGGCCCATCGGCGATCAAGTTGCCCCACTTGCCCTGGCGCCGCGCAGTCATCTCCAGCAACTTATCGATCGCCTCGACGTTGCCCCATTCGAGGCGCAGGCCGTCGCAGTCTTTCTCTGTGACCAAGCCCTTTTCGTAGGCCTCGAACAGCACACCCGCACCGAAGGAAAAATGGCCGCATTCGATGCCAAGGTCGTTGATGCGCTCGGCGAGATAGAGCGTCGCGTTGCCTTTGACGCCGAGGTTCCAAAACGTGTCGAGCCATTCGGCGCCGGCGTTGAAATGGCCGACCTTACCTTTGAACTCGCCTTCGCCCACTTCGACGTCCCACGGACAAAGCCGCGCGCACTGAAAGCACGGCCGCTGCGTGATCCGGTTTTGATCGAAGCCGGCGTTGTGCTCCGCCGCCAGCGTGCTTTGGAAATTGTTGTTGGGCAGCGCTTCCAAGTGACGCGCATGGCCGGTGGTGTAGCGGTCTTGCACCGAATAGAGCTGCAGCGTCTTGCGCCAGCGCAGCCCCGCTTCGATCAACTTCGCTTTATCGTGCAGCGGCGGCCGCTTGGTGCCCCAAACGACGATCCCCTTCAAGTTCTTCGAGCCAAAGATCGCCCCGCCGCTATGCGACGCCGAATGATTGTAGTCGTTGCACAGCATGGCGGCGTGAACCAGATGCTCCCCTGCCGGGCCGATGCCCATCACCCGCGCGTCTTTGATACCTACCTCGGCGCGCAACAAATCTTCGGTATCGCGTGCCCCCTTACCCCAAAATTTCGCCGCGTCGCGCAACTCTGGCTTGCCGTTGTTGATGAATAAATATTGCGGTTTCTTGGCTGCGCCTTCGAGAATAATGCCGTCGTAGCCAGCTTGCTTGAGATAGGCCGCCCAGTATCCGCTCGCCGCGCCGCGGCCCAGCGAATAGTTGGTCATGGGGCTCAAGAACACGGCACAGACCTTGGTTCCCCCCGGCGTAAAACCGGTGCCGGTCAGCGGCCCAGTCATCATCACCATCTTGGCCGCCGGATCGTAGGGCTTCACATCGAGCGGCAGCTCACGCATGAGCATATAAAGCGCCAACGCCTGGCCGCCGATAAATTTCCGCAGCACCGCTTCCTCGGGCAAATTTTCATCGCGCATCGACCCCGTCGTCATATCGACACGCAGCAGCTTGCCCATGTAGCCGCCGGGGATACGGGTGGTGCGGGGGGCGGGAAATAATTCGCCTGGGTTTGCCATGACTCTACCTTCTGAGAATTATGAAAAACAGAAACGCGGGAAACCGAAAGCGGAAACCTGAACGCGAACCCCGATGCTCCGAAATTTCCGTTTTCCGCTTTCATAATTCATCTTTCCTACTTCGTTGTAAACGCTTCTTTGACAAACCAACTCTCCAGCGGAATCTCCTTCTTCACCAGCCCTTGCTCAATTTGATAACGGTTAAGTGCCTGCAAAGATTTCTTGTCGCCCTCGGTCAACACGCCGGCGTAGGGGTCGTAGCCCAGCACGTCGCGTTCTTTGGTGTAGCCTTCGGCGTCGCCCGGTTTGAAATACTTCGGTGCCATGCGGTTGGCTTCGCGAAACGCCTCGATGATCTTCGCGGTAACGTCGGGATATTTTTCGACCGTCTCTTCGCGGATCGCCATGATGTGGATGATCGGATAGATCTGCGTCCGTTTAACGTAGCGGATAATTTCCTCCGTGTCCTCGAAGAACGGTTTCACGCCGGGATATTGGCCCATCGCCGCCGGCAGGCTGCCGCCGCCAAACAGTCCCGTGTAGCCGGAGTCGCCTGCGACCAGTGCCGCACCGAGATTGCCTTCGCTCAACAAGCGCGACAGATGCGGCTTCTCCTGGCCAAAGGGCGGCGGCGGATCGAGCCGTTCAACTTTCACCGGCAGCTCGTTGCCGATGTAAACTTCTTGGCCCGAGACAAACCAGGCAACATCGGTAGTTTTAATATTGTGCTCGTCCAGCAGATAGCCGCGCGCCCAAGAGACGGCCGTGGCGCCGTAGCGAAACGCGCCGACCTGCTTGCCTTTCAACTCGCTCGGATGATTCACCTTGCCAGCGCAGTGAAAAATATTTCGCTGGCGCGGCCCGCGCTGAAAAAAGATCGGCAGAGCTAGAAACGGCTTGCCCTTCTCCTTGGCGCGCATCAACGTCGCCGTCGACATCTCAGCAACGTCGAACTCACCTTGAACAAAGCGATAATGCATCTCCCCCGGCGTGTACTTGTCGCCGACATATTCGAGATCGTAGCCGTCGAGGGGAATCAACCTGTCGATCAACGCGCGATTGCGCGGGTTCGGATTGGTCGCAAAAGTGATTTTCGGTTTGTTCGCCAAGTGTAGTGCTCCCGTAAAACGTCAAACTACATTTACACCACGAACGACACGAAGAGCACGAAGGAAAACATTATTCGTTTCCGAACTTCGTGTCCTTCGTGACCCTCGTGGTGAGTCCTATCCGAGATATCGCCGCAAAAACTTCAGGCCCCGCGCCCAGGACTCTTTATCCGACCTCTCTACATAGCGATCCGGATGATGCGGGTCCATGAACGAGTGACTAATGTCTTTGTAAACGTAGAACTCGTGCGGCTTGTTGTACTTGGTCAATTCCGAGTCCATTTTGCTCGCGTGCGGTCTTCATATCCGACAATTCTCCATTTTCAATTTTCCATTTTCAATTATTTCTTCCAGATCGCCTCGTAAAACCCGCTCTTCTCCATCTCGTCCAAATATCCACGATCGATCAGTTGTGCCACTCCGAAACATTTTCAATTTTCCATTATCCATTTTCCATTTTTGCATCACGCCAACGGATTCTTACAGACGACATTCAGCAGCGCTTGCCGCTTTTCTTCCTTCACGACCTTTAACGCCTTCGTAATCGCGTCCGGTAACTGAGCCGGATCTTCCACCCGCGCGGCGTAGGCGCCGCAAGCCTGCGCGGTTAATTCAAAACTCGGCGACGGTGTCAGATCGGTGCCGGGGAAATTCTTCGTCCGGGCGGCGACGCCGTCCGGAAACAGCCCCCGCGCCGCGTTCAAGCTCGCGTTCCAGGCCTGGTTGTTGTAGATCACCGTCAAAAACGGAATTTGATATTTCTGCGCGGTGAAGTGGCAAGCCGTCGGCGCGCAGAACATGTACGAGCCATCCCCTTCCGCAGCGATGACAGTCGCGTCGGGATTACCCAGCTTCATGCCAATGGCCGCACCCAGCCCCCAGCCCAAATGGCCGGCGAGCGGGGTATTAAACATCGAGCCGGGACGGTTCAGGTGAATGACCTCAGCCAACTTCGAAGTGATCGTCTCATTAGCGATGATCGTCTTGTCGTCCATGGCATCGGCAATGCACTTGGACAACCAGAAGGGGTGGATCGGCGTTTGAGTTTTCACCGCATCGACGCTGGCGTCCATTTCTCGGATCATGTCGTTATGCTCCGCCTCGATCTTTTTGCGCCGCTCGTCGAGCTTGGCTGTGATACTCGTCTTAGAGGACAGCTTACTCCGCACGATTGCGATCAACGCCGGCAGCGAAACTTCCGAGCAGCCAGTAACCGGCAAATCCGCCGGGAAACCCCAACCGGGAATCGCGGTAAACATCGGATCGCGTTCCAGGTGAATGATCTTCACACCGTCGCGCAAAACATTCTTGTTGGGCGGCTCCCACGGCACGTCGGTGTCCATGAAAAACAACACCTCGGCTTTACTGACGTACTTCGTCACCTGCGTGCCAAGATGCATCGGGTGATCAGTTGGGAAGTTGACATAGGTCAATTGCTGCACGACGGGAATCGCCAGCAACTCGCTCAATTCAACTAGGGATTGCACGGCTTCGGGATTGCGGCCGAGATATTTCGTTACAATCAGCGGACTGTCCGACGCGATCAACCAGTCGGCGATCTTCTCCAACGAAGCATGATCGGCCTGCGCCTTGCTCGCCAGCGCCAGCGCATCGGGCGACAAGACTTTTGTCGACTCCATCGCTTCGGCCAACCACTCGCGCGGCAGCGTCATATAGACCGGGCCGCGCGGCTCGCTCATGGCGATCTTGTAGGCGCGCGCCACTGTGGCTGCGAGATTTTGGTTGGTGCGAATCTCGTAGTCCCACTTGACGAACTCGCGCACCACCGCACCCTGATCGCGCGACTCCTGGCGCCAGTGGATATTTTGGCTCTTGCCGCCGCGCAGCTCGCCTTCGGTGATCGGCGTGCGCCCGGCACAGAGAAACAGCGGGACATTTGCAGAAGCTGCATTGATAATGCCGCCCAAAGCGTTCGCCGTTCCCGGTAGCGTATGCACCAAGACCATCTGCGGCTGCTGTGTGACGTTGTAATAACCGTGCGCCATCGACACCGCCGCCAACTCGTGCGGCACGACAATCGGCCGAATACCGCGCGGATCTTCTCCGCCGGTCTTGGCCAGCGCTTCGATGATCGGCCCATGATCGGTGCCGGTGTTGGCGAACATATATTTCACCGAACCGAGCGCTTTCATCTGTCCGAGAAAAGCTTCTGCACCGGTGGACACGGGAACGGTTCTCGCGGCTGTCTCCGCCACAGCTGGCTCCTTTCGCTGCCTAGGTTGCGGGGCGATGCCGCCTAACTCTCGCAAGAACCGGATTTTTTTTCAATCAAAATCTCTGCTCGCTCGATTCGAACCACAGAGCCCCGGAAACGTGGTTTTCTTAGATAAGCAAGGTCTGATATGCAATCGCGGTAAGAATTCTAGGAACTTACTATGTTGAGGATTTTCGTCGATTCATCGGCTTGCGCTAGGCCGTGCGAACAAGGGAGACCTTTGTCGCCCCTTGCCACATCACAATGCCTAGCTCAATCATAAATACTCGTTCTCCAAAAAGCCGCAGCCAAGCCGATTTGGGACCAACCGAAGGCTGGAGCTATCCCTCCGGCATGGTCTGGTGCCCGATGAAGATGAGCGGCATGGCAATACTCAAATGCGCAGAGCTACAAAACGCCTACGTTTGCCCAGAGTGCGGCGGCAACAAAGATTTGCCGCGCGCCAATGCCGGCGGTGCTGGCGCGGGAAGTCAAAACGTACCCGACCACATTGACTTCTCACTAACGAATTCCCTAGTAGCCGGCGCAGTTGTCCCACAGGATCTTGCGCTTTTCTTCGTCGGTGAAAGGCAGCTTCAAGAATATGTCGATGGCGTTGGGAAACCGGGAGTCTACATGTGGATAGTCGGTGGACACAACGAGGTGATCGCATCCTAACTCGTCGACGACGCCGCGAGCGGTGCGTTCCTCGGGTTCTACCGACACGATACAATTTCTTTTGAAGTACTCGCTGGGCGCCATGGTCAAGGCCTTGGCCCAGATGTCGCCGTCGAGCTCGGCGGCTTCGTCTAACCGCCATAGAACCCAGGGCAGCCAGCTACAGTTGCCTTCCAAAAACGCCACCCTGAGCTTAGGGTGGCGGGCCAAGACGCCGCCGGCGCAAAAGCTTCCGACGGTCATCATCTGTTCCAGCGGTTGGGAGTACACCCTGCGCAGCATGAAGTTCGGTTCGAATCGTTCACCAGGATTGTTGACGCCGCTGCGCGTGGCCTCATGGAAACCGCGGGGAAGGTCCAACTCTTCAAACGTCGACCACAGAGGTTCGTAGTACTCGTCGTACCAATTCTTGCCGTTGAACAGGTTGGCGCGCATAAACGCCGCCTTGAAACTCAGCTCCTTTGAGCAGCGGCGCGCTTCTTTGATCGCTTCGTCGATATCGAATGGCGAGATCATCGCGGCGCCGTAGAGCCGCTGCGGATTCTCACTGCAGAAATCGTAGAGCCAATTGTTGTAAGCCCGGGCGATGGCTGCCGCGAGACGTGGCTCCATGTTGGGTTCCGCTAGAGCGATGAGTCCGCGTGTGGGGTACAGCACAGCGACGTCGATGCCTTCCACATCCATCGCATCGAGCTGAGATTTGGCGGACCAGCCATGATCGGCGTAGTGGCGAAAAATGGCTTGCTTGCTATCGAAGTTTTTACCGCCGTCGGGCGGTCGCCGGCTCAGGTCCCGCGACGGATTGTGTCCCCAGGGTTTGCCGTCGGGGTGGACCATTCTCAGCTCTCTCAAGTTGCCGCTGGTGAGGCCTACCGGAGCAAACGCTTTGAACTCAGAATCGATATAGCGCTGCCAGAGATCGGGCGGCTCCATCACATGCATGTCGCTGTCGAATACTTTGAATCCAGCTTTGGCCATAGCGTAGTGCCTCTGCGAATGAATTTGGTTTTTCATTACTCCAGCCATAGGAAAAAGTCTATGTTGCGATGATTGGCGATCCAGAGTTCGGAGTATCTCGCGCAGAGGCGCGGCGGTGAAGCGGAAGCCGCCGCGGCAAAATAAAGTTTACTTCACTGGCTCCGCCACGAAGATCGGAATCGTCCGGATCGCTTGAGTTTTAGCTCGATACTCCACAAACCGTGAATAGGTAGCGTCGGCGATTTTCCACAAGCGCTCTCGCTCCGCCGTGTCGGTGACTTCGCGCACCCGCATCGTCTGCACCGACGAAAGATCGCGCAGCTCAACTTGCGGATTGGCGCGCAGGTTGTAAACCCACACGGGATTCTTGGGTCCTCCGCCCATCGAAGCTATCAGAACGTAGCTCTCGCCATCCTTCACCCGCATCAGCGGTGTCTTGCGAATGGCGCCGGTCTTGTTGCCGCGGTGGGTCACGATGATGACCGGCAGGCCGGTATCGCGCAGCGTGGTGCCCTCGGCGCCGTTGGTTCGCTCGTATACCTCGACCTGCTCGCGCACCCAATCTCTGGGACTCGGAATGTATTGCGCCATAAAATTCTCCTCGGTGCTGGGTTTTTTTAACGACCTTTGCTGGGCGGTGACATAACGCAGGAGCGGGAGAGATGTCAATTTCTCCGTGGACTATTTTTCTGAAAGCTCAACCGTAACGGGGCGTGGTGGCCTCTAGCAGCTTATGGTATATCGCCTCAGGTGACTTCAGCAGGAGAATGTCATGGGATCTATGGAAGCCACAGATAGAAAGGTCGAGATTCTTACTCGAACCATTCAACCGGGAGACGGCAATTTATCGGTCGAGGCAGCTCGTTCGATCTTGAACTTTCGGCTTTCGGCAGCGGATTGGGAACGCGTCAATGATCTCGCAGCGAGAGCGCGAGCCGGTACCCTCGCACCCGAAGAGCGCGCGGACCTAGACGAATATGAGCGCATCAGTTGTCTGGTAAAGTTGCTTCAGTCAAAGGCGCGCCTTTCTTTTAAACGAGCAGGACTGGCCAACTAACATCCATGGATAGCGCATTGCAGCAGTTTGTCTGGCAGCGTGCCGGACAGCGCTGTGAATAGTGCCAGGTGCCTGTCAATACATCCCTCCTGCCGTTTCAAATCGACCAAGTCATTGCTGAAAAACACGGTGGCTTAACAACTGAAGACAATCTTGGCCTCAGTTGCGAGCACTGCAATTCTCACAGCCCACCGACCGGAACAGGCGCGCGCCTTCGCTGTTCACTGTGTTCATCTTATGCGCCGCGCCCGTGCCGCTGGCCAACGCAGTTCCGGCTTTCAAAGATATGCCGGCCTGTACCAGCGCGTAGGCGACGCCGATGGCAAACGCCAATGCAACGACCGAGCTACCGATGATCCGCATCGCTTGCATACTCTCGCCGATGCGCTCGGCGCGGGTGTTGAGGCCGAGGGCGACCATCACCATGGTGAACAGAAAGACATCGAACGAAAGAATCGCTGAGCGCACCGCACCGGAGAGCTTGACCAGAGAATTGAAGATGGCAAAGCCGACAAAGCCCAGAATGTACCACGGGAAAGGGATCGAGCCTTCCGTCTGGCTCGCCGTCATACGCCGCCACATGACGCGGATAACGAGCAAGACCGGGATCAGCATTAGCACTTTCATCAACTTGATCAGCGTTGCCGTACCCAATGATAATTCCGACACCGAAGCCGCCGCGCCGTAAACCTGCGCCAGTTCATAAACGCTGGCGCCGACGAAAACGCCGTACCATTCGTCGTCAAGTCTTGGGCAGATAGCCTTCGATGAAAGCGTAGGGATAGAGAAATAGCGCGACGGTGCCGAACATTCAGCAGGTTTTGATCGACCGTGCGATGTTCGTCGCAACGCGCCTGCCAATCGTCGCGGTAGAACGAGTGCACACAGAGCAGGCTCAGCATCTGATTGCCCCGGATCTCTCTCAGTTTGGCAACCAGGTCCCGTGACAATTCCGTTTGTCTGAAAAGCGCGGCGCAGCGGCATCGAAGATGACCGTGACGTAGCCACGTGAAAACTCGACGTCGACGACTTTGCCGTCGCGGACGCTGCAAGAGTAGACGCCTTGCTCCTCGGCTAGCGAGAGGTTGTAACGGCCAGCTTTCAGGTGTGGGTCGGTCCAATGTTCGCCTGCACTCACGGCGTCGGTCAAAGCGATAAGAGCCACGGCTGCCACCGTCGCAATGTTCAGCGAAGCAACATTGTGCAAGCTGCGTCTGAGGGCTTGGTAGGGTTTCATCGCCTTGTCTTCCCGTCAATAACTATTCGCTCTTCGCTTGTTCACGTATGCTGTGGGCAAACTGCAGCACTGCACCCGCCATCGCGGAGTTTCCCTGTTCCAAGTGCAAGCCGGCCAATCGATCCAAGGTATCCATAACTCGTGGGTCATCGCTGCCGAGGTGGTGCATGAAGATGATAAGAGCGCGATCGTGGAGGGTTTCCGCTTCGGCGTAGCGCTTTTGTCTTTGAGACACTCCCGCCAAGTCGATCAGCCCGTCGGCAACGCCGAGCTCTTCCTCACCGAAATTATTTTGCAGCAATGCCACCGCGCGGCGCTGATAGGAACGCGTTTCCAACGTTTGGTCATGCTCGGCAAGTAGCCGGCTATCGGTTCTCGCCTGTGCGCCCAGATCCAAGCGCGCTATAGTTGCCAGCAGTGCAATCGCGCAAAAAATCATGGCTACGTAGAGACCGAAGCGACAGCCAAGAACCACGTATATCGATCTTCCGCGGCGCACCGGCGCACGCCACACAAATTCTTCTTGCCGGTCGGTGGCCGCACCAGCAAACCAACGTCGTTTGGCTACTTCAGAGTTTGGCGCATGCATAACGACCCCTCCTCCGGGCTTGACCTTTTGCGGGACTCGAAACAAATCAACGGGTTTTCGCGGGTGGGAGCGTTACACAGGAAACGATGGCGGAGCTTGCGTTACCGCGACGGTAAACTTCGTTTACGTTCTCCCCCTAGACAGGGTTACGGTTGAATGGAATTTATGCGACGCCGACAGACAGCCGGCTAGAGAGCTCGAAACTCAGCGGCAGGTGCGGTTGTAGTTGCGAGAAACGACTCCCCCACTATGTGTGGTCGATTTGCCACACCCTGTGGCAAAATCGCCACTCGGCACGATCTCGCTCATGGCAAGATCACCGATACCCCTCGGCCTGCAAACTAAACAACTGCGCGTAGGTTCCCTCTAGGCGCATCAGCTCGTCGTGGGTTCCCAGCTCCGAGATCGTGCCATCCTGAATCACAACAATCCGGTCGGCCATGCGCACGGTGGAGAAGCGGTGCGAAATCAAGATCGCCATTTTGCCTTCGGTCAGCTCTTGGAAATTGCGAAAGATTTCGTACTCGGTTTTGGCATCGAGCGACGCCGTCGGTTCGTCGAGAACGAGAATTTCCGCCTCGCGCATAAAGGCGCGCGCCAGTGCGATCTTTTGCCATTGGCCGAGCGACAGCTCGTGGCCGCCGCGAAACCAGCGGCCCAACAAAGTTTCATAGCCGGCGGGCAATTCTTCTACCACGGCATCGGCGCCGCTCTTCTTTGCCGATGCAGCAATCCGTTCCATGTCGGTTGCCGAGTCGATCTGGCCGAAGCCAATATTTTCGTGCACCGGCAAATGATAACGGACGAAATCTTGAAAGATCACACCGATGCGTTGGCGCAAATCCAGCGGATCGAGCTCGCGGATATCGATGCCGTCGAGCAAAATCGTTCCTTCACTCGGATCGTAAAGCCGAGTCAAGAGTTTGATCATCGTGGTCTTGCCGGCACCGTTCTGCCCCACCAGGGCGATCTTCTCGCCCGGGCGAATGGTCAATTTGATATGGCGCAGCGCCCACTTCTCTGTCTCAGGGTAGCGAAAACCGACGTCACGAAACTCAACTCCCCGCACGATCACCGCCGGTGCCTTGTGCGGCTCTGCCGCGACGCTCATCTGCGGTTCCAGCGCGAAGAACTCGAACAGGTTGGCCATAAATAAATTATTTTCATAAATGTTGCCGACCGCGGACAGTATCGACTGAAACGTCGACTGACCCTGACGAAAAATCGTCAGATAAAGCGTCATGTCGCCGAGGGAAATCTGCCCGTGCACAGCACGCCAAACGATCCAGGCATAGGAGCCGTAGTAACCCAATGTCGTGAACAGCCCCAAAGCAAAGCCAACCATGGCCCGCTTGACCGCCAACGCGCGGTCTTCGCGGAAGAATTTTTCGAACAGCGTGACATAGCGGCCGACCAGCGTGCTGCCAAGATTGAAAAGCTTGATCTCTTTGGCGGCGCTGTCCTCGGTCAACAGGCGCGATAGATAGTTGATCTGGCGCGTCTCCGGCGCGCGCCGCGTCAGCAAACGAAAGCCCTGCTCGGAAAAGCGCGCTTCGGCGATGAAGGCGGGAATGCTGGTCGCGAGCAGAATCACCACCAGCCACGGACTGAAACCCAGTAACAAGACTGCGAACGAACCCATGGTGATGAGATTCTGGACGATCTGAAACGTGTCGTTGATCAACTCGGTGGGCTTGTAGCCGCCCTCGCGCCGGGCGTTTTGCAGACGATCGTAAAAATCCGGATGCTCGAAATGGGCGAGATCCAGCGTTAGCGCTTTGCGGATGATGTCGGCGCGAATCCGATTGGCAAGCCGCAGTTGAATCAGTTGTTGGATCAGGCGGCGAGCCTGGTTGAGGCCGGCGCCGAACAAAAAAAGCCCCAGCTCAACGACAAGATAACCGAAAACCAGCCGCGCCTGCTGGTCGGTGTCGGCGCCCGGCCGCACCGCTGCGACGACGCCGTCGACGATCAATTTGCCCACCCACGCCTGCGCCGCCGGCAGCAGCGCGCCGCCGAGCGTGAGCATGCCCATGCCGATGGTCGCTGAGCGGCTGGTTTGCCAGACGAGCCGCATGGCGGCGGGTGTGTGCGCAAAGGTGCCGCGCACCTCGCGCCATTTCTGCAGCCACGCTATCACGTTAGGTGCGCCGCGGATCGAAGGGTTGCGCCGCGCGGCTGGCGCTCAGCTCGGCGCAACGATCGAGCAATTTTGCCAAATCGCTTTCGACAATCAGCAGCTCGCGGTGCTTTGGTTTGACGAAATCTTGTTCGAGAGCGTGATTCATGAACTGAATCAAATAATCGTAGTAGCCGGCAACGTTCAGCAGCGCGCAGGGCTTGTTGTGAATGCCCAGCTGCGCCCAGCTCAGCACTTCGAAGAATTCTTCCATGGTGCCGATGCCGCCGGGCATGGCGATGAAGCCGTCGCTCAACTCGCCCATCAGCGCCTTGCGCTCGTGCATTGACTCGACGACGCGCAAGTCCGACAAGCCGCGGTGCGCCACCTCGCGACTGACCAGCGCGTTGGGAATAACGCCGGTGGCATGGCCGCCCAATTCCAAAACAGTGTCGGCGATCACGGTCATGAGACCGACTTTACCGCCGCCGTAAACCAAACCATAGCCGCGCTCGACCAGCGCGCGTCCGAGGGCGCGCGCGGCGTCGGCATATTCAGGCCGCGCGCCATGGCGCGAACCGGTAAAGACGCAAATGTTCTGACAGGGCGGATTCACCTAGTGCACTATCTCACGCTTTTGGTGTAGGAGAGGGACTCACGACACGAAGTTCGGAGAAAACGTTCTGACTTTCTTCTCTTACCTTCGTGATCTTCGTGGCCTTCGTGGTGAATATTCTTACGATTTCCAGCCGATGAAGCTCATCTGCCGGCCGGTCTCGCCGCGCGCGCGCCGGTAAGAATAAAACTGCTCGCCGCTGCAACTCGTGCAGCTGCCGAGGCTATGAATCTGTTTTCTTGGAATACCGGTCTGTTCGAGGATCGCCCGATTGAGCGCCGGCAAATCGATATGCGGCTTGGCATGGCTGCGATCGGTGCAAGCTTCGGCCAACGCACCCCAGCGCTCGCGCATCGGCTGCGCCACCTCTTCGCCAACTTCATAGCAGCAGCGGCCAATCGCCGGGCCAATCGCCGCTTCGATGGCGTCAGCAGCAATGCCATGATTGTCCTTGAACTGCTGCACCGCTTTCGCTGCAATACCGGCCAACGTGCCGCGCCAGCCGGCGTGCACTGCGGCAACTCTTCTATGCTTGGGCGCCAGCAACAGGATCGGCACGCAATCGGCCGTCAGCACGCCGAGAAAGATGCCCGGCTCCGCGGTCACCATGCCGTCGCATTCGCCGGCTTCTTTGATCTTCTTATCCGTCACTTCGACAACGTCATCACCATGCACCTGCTTCATGGTCACGATACGGCCATCGTGGATCCCCACCGCGAGCTTCATATCGCAGACGTTTTCGCTGACGGTCTTGTTATCGTCACCGACGCGGTACGACAGATTCAAACCACAATAGGCGCCGGTGCTTTTGCCGCCGCTCCGTCCCATAAAACCATGCAGCAGGCCTTCGTGCGTTTGCCAAGGGTCGACTTTCAGCCAGGTCATTTCCATGCCGGCAATTATGTTAGGAGCCGCAATGCTATGCAAGTCGTTTGCTGCGGCTTCTGTGACTTTTCGATGAAAAGCATTGACTAACACGTAGCAAATGCGGTAGAGATTTTTTGCCTTGGCGACAATTGCAAGATTTAACTCTCAGAACCTGCTCTGCTCGCACCTTTCGCGCCGGCTGCGTTGACTCAGCGAACTATCTTGCAAAACCAAGCATAACCAAAAGGCACTCGGAGTCGTAGACAAGCGTGAGAGCAACCCTCATGGCCCTTGCTAGGTTTTTCAGCAGGCGCAAAGCGGAAAGCGTTCCCGAGCAATCGAGCTTGAGGGACCGGATCGTTTTCGCCATCGAGACCTATCTGCGCGTGCGCGGCATCAACGAGCTGATGTTGCGCGACACCGTGTTGGTGGTGCGCAAAGATTTTCAGTCTTTCATGATGCATACCGGGCAAGAGCTGGAAAATGCCGACGAAATCCTTGGCGTGTACCGGCTCCAAGACGCCGATTGCTTTGCTGAGTTTAAGAAAATCTATACCGATCCGCTGCTGCGTTCCGCAGCCCTCGGCAAGATAACCCTGGGCCATTTGGCCGATCAGCTCGCCGATCAAATCATGCAGCAATGCGCCGCTGCGCGCGCCCAAGCCGATCAACTGGCTCACTCACCAAAAGAGCAGTTGATGCTGTCAGCCCCCGTAACTGTCGAGACCAAGTGAGTTCGACACACTGGTGTCAGCTCAACGCCCAGCGAAATCTGCGGCGGTTTTTTGACAGTCTTGCGGCGCTGGTTCGCCTAAAGTAGCCCGCACCTCCGGTATTGTTTCCGCCTTTTCCGCGCCCTGCCCGCGCCCAACTCTTGCATTGTTTGGCTAAATAGCCAGAAGATAGCAGATACTCTACAATGGTCCGTTATGGCCGAGGGTCATTACAGTCAAACACTTAAGCAGCCGGGATTCTTCGCGTTTTTTTGCACGCAGTTTCTCGGCGCGTTTAACGACAACTTCTATAAGATGGTTGTTTCGTTGGTCGCATTAAATGCGGTCGCCAACGGCGCCGGCAACTACTATGTCGATTTGATCGCCTTCCTGTTTATCCTGCCCTCGGCGCTTTTCTCCGGGTACGCCGGCCATCTGGCCGATGTTTACAGCAAGAAAAAAGTTTTGGTTGCGGTCAAGGTCTTCGAGATTGTTGTCATGGCGCTGGCGATCGGCGGCTTCATCGTACAACAAATTCAGCCCATGCTGGTGATCGTGTTTCTCATGGGCCTGCATTCGGCGATCTTCAGCCCGGCAAAGTACGGCATTCTGCCGGAGATGCTCCCCGACAAAGAGCTTTCGCGCGGCAACGGGCTGCTCGAAATGAGCACGTTTATCGCGATCATCCTCGGCACATCTCTGGGCGGCGCGGTCTACTCTTCGTGGAAACATGAATTGCCCTGGGTAGGCGTGAGCATGGTCGCCATCGCGATCTTGGGCACGCTGACAAGTTTGGCGATCACCCAGGTGCCGCCCTCCGGCAATTCAAAGCGCTTCAACGCCAACCCCTTCGGCGAGATTTGGCACGGCACCGCTCGGCTGCTCAGCGACAAAGCGCTTTGGTACACCGTGCTCGGCATTTCCTATTTTTGGTTTCTCGGCGCGCTGGTACAGCTCGACATGCTGTTCTTCGGCAAAGAGCTACTCGGCCTCGACGAGTTTCACATTGGCCTGCTCGGCACTTTCCTCGCCATCGGCATTGGCATCGGCAGCCTCGCCGCCGGCCGCCTGTCAGGCGACCACATCGAGCTCGGACTGGTGCCGCTGGGCTCGATCTTGATGGGTCTTTGTTTGTTGCTGGTCGCCTATTCCGCTTCGTCGTATGCCTGGACATCATTCGCGCTGATCTTGCTGGGTTTCTCCGGCGGATTGTTTGCCGTGCCGCTCAATGCCTTGCTGCAACAGCGCAGCAGCAAGGAAGAAAAAGGCCGGCTCATCGCGACTAACAATTTTTTCAACACCGTGGGGATCGCCCTGGCGGCCGCCAGCCACTGGCTGCTGAAGAGTGTGCTGCAACTAACACCAGATCAAATCA
This sequence comes from Deltaproteobacteria bacterium, assembly GCA_016874755.1. Taxonomy (NCBI): domain Bacteria; kingdom Pseudomonadati; phylum Myxococcota; class Myxococcia; species Deltaproteobacteria bacterium. The sequence goes on from VGTH01000006.1 coordinate 159,225, forward strand.
TCGCGACTATTGGCGTGATCACGCTGGTGGGCACGGCGGTGACACTTTATCTTCTGCCGGATTATGTCACACGCTTCCTGCTCTGGTTGTTGATGCACACGTTTTATCGCATCCGCTACGTCGGCGCGGAAAATCTTCCCGCCGATCGCCCGGCCCTATTGGTTTCCAACCACGTGTCGTTCGTCGACGCGCTGCTCATCGGCGGAGCGCTGCCGCGCTTTGTCCGCTTCATGCTGCACCGCGACATCTACGATCTCAAATGGCTGCGCTGGTTCTTCCGGTTGATGCGCTGCATCCCCGTGTCGGCGACCAACCGGCGCGACATCGTCGAGTCGCTCAAGAAGGCCCGCGAAGAGCTCGCCGCCGGCAATGTGGTCTGCATCTTTGCCGAAGGCGCGATCACCCGCACCGGCCACATCCTGCCATTTAAACGAGGCTTTGAAAAAATCGTCCAGGGCGCCGACATTCCGATTATCCCCGTGCACCTCGATCAACTCTGGGGCAGCATTTTCAGCTTCGCCGGCGGCCGTTTTTTCTGGAAGTGGCCCAAGCGCGTTCCCCATCCGGTAACGGTTTCGTTTGGCAAGCCGGTGCCGCCCAATGCGACAGTCCCGCAAGTGCGCCAAGCGGTCTTGGAGCTGGAAAGTAATGCCGCGCAGTATCGCCGCCACCCGCGCGACCGGCTCCACTTGCGCTTCATCCAGATGGCCAAACGCCGCTGGTTTTCTTTCTGCATGGCGGACACCACGGGCACCGAGTTGAATTTTGGCAAAACTTTGATCGGCAGCCGTCTGATGGCGCAGTGGGTGCGGCGTCACTGCGGCGACGAAAAAATGGTCGGCGTTATCCTGCCCTCCTCCGTCGGCGGCGCGCTGGCCAATATCGCCGTGCTGCTCGCCGGCAAGATTCCGGTCAACCTGAACTTCACCGCCGGCCGCGAGGCAATGCAGTCGGCGGTCGAACAGTGCGGCATCAAGACTATTCTCACCTCGAGAATTTTTCTCAGCAAAGCCAGCTTGGAAAAACTCGACGGCATGGTCTTCCTCGAAGAAGTGCGCAAAGAATTTTCCGGCGCGCAGAAAATCGCCACGCTCTTGAGCTCCTTGCTGCTGCCGTCGCGCTGCTTGGCCTGGCTCCATCGCAGCGGCCAAACAGCCAACGACTTGGCAACCATCATCTTTTCCAGCGGCAGCACCGGCACGCCCAAGGGCGTCATGCTGTCGCATCACAATATTCTTTCGAACGTCGAAGCCATCACCCAGGTCATTCATTTCACCCGCGACGACAAGATCATGGGCGTCTTGCCGTTTTTTCATTCCTTTGGTTTTACCGGCACGCTGTGGCTGCCCCTGCTCGGCGGGTTTGGCGTGGTCTATCACCCCAACCCGATGGATGCGAAAACAATCGGTGAGACCGTCGAGAAATACAAAGCAACCCTGCTGATCAGCACGCCAACTTTCTACGCCGGCTATCTGCGCCGCTGCACCAAGGAAGAGTTCGCCAGTGTCCGCTACGCGATCGCCGGCGCCGAGCGCCTGCGCGAGGCCATCGCTAAAGGCTACAAAGAAAAGTATGGCTTCGATCTTCTCGAAGGCTACGGCTGCACCGAGTTGGCACCGGTGGTGGCGGTCAATCTCCCCGATGTGATTGACGGTGTCGAAAAACAAATCGGCCATAAGCCGGGCACCGTCGGTCATCCGATACCCGGCGTCTCGGCAAAGATCATCGATCCCGACACCGAAGCGCCGCTGCCCAACGGAGAGGCGGGCTTGCTATTGATCAAGGGTCCCAACGTCATGGTTGGCTATCTCGGCCAGCCGGAGCTGACCCAGCAGGTCATGCGCGACGGCTGGTACATCACCGGCGACATCGCGGCCATCGACGAGGACGGCTTTATCAAGATCACCGACCGGCTGTCGCGTTTTAGCAAGATCGGCGGCGAGATGGTGCCGCACATGAAAGTTGAAGAGATGATCAACGCGGTGCTCGGTGACGCTGCGGCCGTCGTCACCGCGGTGGCTGACGAGCAAAAAGGCGAGAAGCTCGTCGCCTTCTATGTGCGCGACGGTATCAGCAGCGACGAGCTCTGGAAGAAACTCAACGACAGCGATTTACCCAAGCTTTGGATCCCGAAGCGAGAAAATCTCTATCCCATCGACACCCTGCCGCTGCTCGGTTCCGGCAAAGTCGATCTGAAGAAAATCAAAGTCATGGCCCAAGAAAACGATAAGGTCTAACATGGTGGTGGACGTTCTCCTCGTCGTATTTGCTTACGCGCTGGGCTGTTTTACGACCGGCTATTATCTGGCGCGTTGGCGGTCTGGAGCGCGCGTCTTTGCCACTTGCCGCCTGCCTGGGTGGTCGCTTGCATGGTGGCGGTGGTGGCTGGCCATATTTGGCCCGTTCAGCTTGGCTTCCGCGGCGGCAAAGCGGTCGCCACGCTACTCGGCACGCTGCTCGGCTTCGACTACAACATCCTCGTGCTGCTGCTCCTGACCGCGGCCGTCCTGCATCTGACCAACAAGAATTTGAACCTGAGCGGCCTCTCGGCCGTAGCTCTGATATCGGTGTTCGGCGCCATCCTGCGCCACCCATGGTTAGAAGTCGTGGGGCTGACGGTGCTTGTGATCATCGTCTTGCAAGCGCACCGCGACGAGATTCGCGAAATTCTTGCCGGCTACGGCTATTTGAAATCCGGGCCTGAGATCAAGCGCTGGTGTATTGTCTCGCGCTGATTGTGCTTTATGGCAAATTCCTAGCTTGAGACCGGCGGGAGATTTTCACCACGAAGGGCACGAAGTACACGAAGGTAAGAGAAGAAATAATAGTAACTTCTTTCCGAACTTCGTGTCCCCTTGTGATCTTCGTGGTGAAAAACCAACGAGCGCATTTGAACAAAAAACACGCTTATTAATGCGACACTACACTAGCTAACCTTGCAAACGGAGGATGGCGTGATCAGCGATGCAAGAATACGTGCCATATTCGACCGGGCGACTGCCGAATTTGCCGACTCGGCAGAATACCGCGAGCTGACCTCCGGCACAGCCACGCGCGATTTCGCGTTCGAATTCATCCGCAATGTTTTTCGCACCCACTATCTTTCATCGCACATCGTCGCTCTCTGCTTCGCCGCCCTGCCGTCGCAGGCCGCGGCGCTGCTGCGCGAAAATCTCCTGGAAGAAATGGGCCACTCCGAAGACGAGCCGCCGCATTCGGCACTGCTCCTGAAACTCGCCGAGGGAGTTGGTTTTTCACAGGCGGAGATCGCCGGCTTGATCGACGACGCGCGCCGGCAAGTCAGTCTCTTTTGCGCCAGCCGCGTGCCGCTGGCGACGCTGCGCGAGATTTGCCTGGCCGTGCTGCTCGAAACCATGTCCTTTGAGTTCATGCTGTCGCGCTGTTCGAGTCAAATTCATAAAGTTTTGCACGAGTCCTACGGCATTCCCAAAGAAGCCTTGCAATGGTTCGAGCTCCATTCCGAAGTCGACATCCGCCACGCCGAAGAGGGGCTCACGGTGATCCGTGATTATCTGGACTTTCATCAAATCGGCGATGCGACTTTTGAGCTGATTCAGCGCAACGGCCTGAGCCAGGTTTTTACTCGGCACTATTTCCCAGCCCAATCGCAAGCGGTGGAGCAGACTCGGCAGTCGGCGCGCAGCGGCGCTGCGATCGAGGCGCTGACGATTTACCGATTGAAAATCCCGTTCCGCCAAACTTTCACTCACGCCACCCAGAGCCGCGACGACAGCGACGCGATTATCGTCAAGCTCAAGGGCTCCAACGGTGAGACCGGCTACGGCGAAGCCCTGCCTCGGCCCTATGTCACCGGCGAAACAACCCAATCGATGGTTGCGCGCGTGCGCGAGCACTTGGCGCCACAGATTTTTTCCAAGCCCTGGACGCCGGGTTGGCGCACTTTCGACGACCTGGCTGCCGTACAGCAAGAATGGACGGCGAGTGAACGCGCCGAAGTCATCGCCTGGAACGCGGCCTTCTGCGCCGCCGAGCTGGCGCTGCTCGACTGGGGCGTCAAATCACTGCGCGTGGCGCTGACAGACTTCCTTCCACCCGCGCGCAACCAAGTTGTCTACAGCGGCGTGATTTCCGCCGACGATCCCAAGCAAGCTGGAGCGCTGGCCAAGCGCATGGTGCAGCTCGGCATCCGGCAGATCAAAGTCAAAGTTGGCACGGAAGCGGACGCGGCCCGGCTCGAGGCGGTCAGGAAAATCGTCGGTGACGATGTCGAGCTGCGCGCCGATGCCAACGGAGTTTGGAATGCAGCGCAAGCGGTGGCGCAGCTGCAGCAGTTGCGGCCGTTCAAAATTGCCGTCATTGAGCAGCCCGTTGCGGCCAACGATCTTACCGGCATGAAACAAGTGCGCCAGCAAACCGGCATCGCGGTCATGGCTGACGAATCGCTGGTGACCCTGGCGCAGGCAAAGCAACTCATCGCACAAGGCGGCTGCGACTATTTCAACATTCGCCTGTCGAAGAACGGCGGTATCACTGGCAGCTTGGCGATTGCGAAACTGGCGCAAGAAGCCAGCATCAAGATTCAAGTCGGCGCCCAGGTGGGCGAGACCGGCATACTCTCAGCGGCCGGCCGGGCCTTGGCGGCGCATGTTCCAGGGTTGCACTATGCCGAAGGCTCCTTCGGCACCTGGCTCCTCACAGAAGACATTACGTTCGAAGATGTTGCCTTCGGCTACGCCGGCGTCGCGCCGCTGCTCAAAAGCCGCGGCTTGAGCGTAACCGTCAAAGACGACGTGCTGGAGCGGCTCGCCGTCGAAAAGATCGAGTTAAAGCGCTGAGCGGATGGACCCTGCATTTCAAGCCGCCCTCGCTGCGAACCGCAACGCCTGGCGTCTGTTTCACGAACAGACCGGCGCACCCAAACAGTCGCAAGAAGATGTACTTCTCAGACTCATACGGCAAAATCAGCAAACCGCTTTCGGTCATGAGCACGGCTTCGCCAGCATCAAGAGCATACGCGACTATCGCAAACAGGTGCGGATTGCCGATTACGAGCGTTTTCGCTCCTACATCGATGACCTGAAAACCGGCGCGCAAAACATCCTAACCGACGAGCCGCCGCTGATGTTCACCATGACCAGCGGCAGCACCGGCGAACCGAAACTCATTCCAGTCACCGAATCGACGCGCGCATCCCACGCCGCGCTTACACAGCTTTGGTACGGCCGCGCCTTTGCGGACCATCCCACCTGCGCCACAGGCAAAGTTTTCGGCCTCGTCGGCGCCGCCGAGGAAGGGCGCACACCGGGCGGCATTCCCTACGGCGCCGCCTCGGGTTTGATTTACCGATCGAGCCCCGGCTGGATTCAGCAGGCACACGCCCTGCCCTACGAGATCGCCGAGATCAAAGACTTCGAAGCGAAGTATTATGTCGCGATGCGTCTTGGGCTGGAACAAAACGTGACGTTCCTCGGCACGCCCAATCCAAGCACGATCCTGCGCTTAGTCGAATGCGCCAATCGCTACAAACAGGACATTCTCAAAGACATTCACGACGGCAGTCTCGCCGCGCGTTTTGATATTGCCGGTGATATCCGAGCCGCAATCGCGTCGAGAGTCTCTCCCAACCGGCAACGCGCCCTAGAGCTGGAAGCGCTGATGCGCGGTGAGGAAGGACTGCGGCCCAAAGCCTATTGGCCCAATCTGGGGCTCATTGGCTGCTGGAAGGGCGGCAGCGTCGGTGTGCGTCTGAAGGAATTTGAAATGTGGTTCGGCCCAGACATGCCAGTACGCGACCTTGGCTACATGGCAAGCGAAGCACAGATGTCGCTGCCGATCAGCGACAACGCCTCAGCCGGCATTTTGGCGATCGCGACCAATTTCTACGAATTCATCCCAGAGTCAGAGATGGGCAGCGCGCATCCAGTGACGCTGACCGCCGACGCACTGGAAATCGGCGTGGACTATTATTTAATTCTCACCACCGCCAGCGGCCTGTATCGCTACGACATCAACGATATCGTCCGCGTCACCGACTTTTACGAAAAGACGCCGGTCATCGAGTTTTTGCGCAAGGGCCGCGACGTCACCAACATCACCGGCGAAAAGCTGCACGTTAACCAAGTGATACAGGCACTGAAACAGGCCCAGGAAACGAGCCATGTCTCCGTGCACCGCTTCCATGCCAGCGCCGATGTCGCACAATCGCGCTACGTCTTTGCGGTGGAGACCGACGCAGCCGCGAATCCGCAAACGCTGCTAGGCTTCATCGGCGAGCTCGACGCCCAGCTCGGCAGATTAAATGTGGAATATGCCCAAAAACGCCAATCGCAGCGACTCAAGCCACCCACACTGTGGGTAATGAAACCCGGATGGTTTGAGCGCAAAATGGCTGCCGCCCTGCAGCGCGGTGCGCGCGACAGCCAGTTCAAAGCCCAGCTGCTCAGCACAACGCTTGAGCCGACCGAAGAAATCTTGAGCGTGGTCGAAGCCAAGCACTCTGCGCCATGACCAAGCACGGCGCGATTCTCGCGCTCCTAACCTTGCTCTTTTCGCTGCGCGTCCTCGGCCAAATGCTGGTGGCATTTTTCGGCGTCGCCTGGCTGCCGCCGATGCCAGCGTGGTTTTCCGGATTGATTCCCTACCCGACGCTGCTCACGATCCAGCTCGTGATGCTCATATTGATGACTAAGATCGTGCGAGATGTTTGGCGCGGCGACGGCTTTTTCGCGCGCACACCCTCGCTCCGCGGTCCGCGGTTTCTAGTTGCTTTTAGTGCGCTGTACGCTGCATCAATGGTTGCACGATACGTGATCACCATGGCGTCGTATCCTGAAATGCGCTGGTTCGGCGGCGCCATTCCGATCTCGTTTCACTTCGTATTGGCAGGGTTTCTCTTTGTTTTAGGTCGCTACTACGGCCGCTCGTGAACGCGAAGAGTGCCATCAACACCCTGTTAAGGCTCGCGCACCGCGCGCTGCTCGCTCACCTTCCAAGCGCCGTTAACCCGCTGCGACACGCGCAAGGTGTAGCGGCCAGGCGCCTGGTAGTCCTTGGTCTCTTTGCGCACGACCACCGGCTTGCCGTTTTCATAGACATATATGTCCGTGCCATAGCGCGTCGCGCCGTCGCGCCAGCTGGAGCGAATCTGCTTACGGGGAGCATCGAATTCCGGCGCGGTGATTTCATTCAGAGCGGCGCTTTCGAGGAAGCGTCCAGCGGTCGGATCGTACAACCAGTTGCGATAAGGAACATTGGGGCCGGCGGGTTGAAACGCGATGATGCGAATATCTTCGTAGCCATCGAAGTTCATATCGAGCGCCTCCAGCGGCGCAACACCCGGATTTAGCGGCGTGTTGGCATCGAGCCCTTCGATGACTTGCACCGGCTCAGTTCGGTTAGCGCGGCGAATCTCAATCTTCTTGACCTGCAGCGTTGTGCCGTCACTGGACTTCTCGCCGATCAAATTAAAGCGAAATTCCGGAAGCGTGGCATGGATGCGCGCACGGATCGCCGGCTCACCGGAGGCTTCGCCTTTGCTCACCGCTGGTAGCGGCGGAGCGGATTCCTGAACTGTAGTTTCATGGCCGCGGCAGCCGCCCAGCAATACAAACCAAACCAGCAACCGGACTGCGCGATCTCGCAACGCCATCTACTTGATACCGAGGACAGCCTTGGCTCTAAAAAGATACTCGACTCGATCATCTAAACCGTTGTAGCCACCGTTGATCGTCCTAGTGACGGCTTTCACATCGTCCTTGTCCGCCAGCGCATTGATGTTGTTTTTTTTCCAAAACCAGCAGGCGACATCAGTCGCAACCAATCGATCGGTGGAGACCAGTTGCGGGTTAGCGACGTAGTCGACGCCGGCGTGCTCGCTGTAGGATCTATAGTTAGCGCGCCCGGTCAACTGTATCAGGCCGCGCCCTTTGAAGCGTTTGCCGTCGCCAGGCTGCGTGTTGCCGAGATCGATCCGTCCTTCATAGGCGGAACCGTCGGCGATCTCTTCAGAATAGCGAAACGATGCGCTTTCATGGGCGATCTGCGCAATAAAATGGGCCATTCTGCGACCCGTCCTGATAGCATATTTTTTCATCGCTTTGACCAGCGGCTCATAGTAAAGATCGAGCTTGGCTGGCAAGGCGCTCGGCATCACGACCGACAGCTTTTCTTTCGACGGTCCCTTGGCCAGCCCCGCCAGCAACGCGGCGACGATGGCATCGCCCGGAGCGATCATGCCGTCCGAGCGAGCAGCGTTCATGATCTTGATTTCAAAACTCTTGATGGCATTGATCGTGTTAGGTCCAATTTTCCCATCGGTGTCCAGCTTCGCGGGCTTGGGGTTGGGGAAACGTCCGATGTTCAGATTGAATAAGATCTGGAACAGCAAAACATCGGTGATATCGTTCCGTCCCCACTGGCCGACGCTTTTGACTATGCACATGAAGAAACCTCCTCCTTGCTGTGCTTTCACCATGTTCAAGAATCAGCCTTGATGCAAGAACGCAAAGAGGACTTGAGCGTTGGAAGTCCGCGAGCGGTATGCCGAAGGTGTCAGGCAGTACTAAGGATTCGTCGGAATCGGTCGCGCGTTAGGCCAACGACCGGACCCAGATCGAAAGCGGCACATACGCCGCCAGCAGGACCCATGGCAGCCAACGCAGCGCGATGCGATTTGCCGCCATCCGAGAATAGGCCAACCCCAGCGAGACAAACGCAACGCCTAAAACAACCAGCGCGAACCCACCCATCACCGCAGCGCGTCCGTTCAGTGGCTTTGGCCCAAAGAAATATCCTCCAAGCTCCGGCCCGCTGACCGCGTCCAAGTGACCGCTTACGATTGCTTTCGCACCAAGCCAAAGAAGCGGCAGCGCAAAAACCGCAACGATGACCAGCACCCCTGTGGTATGCGCCCAAGTTGGCAGTTTGTCGTCCTGCAATTTTAGCCAATTAGCCACTGATTCGTCGCTCCGCTGATCGAGAGAAAACACCCGCAACAAACCCAACCGTAGCTTTATCTAAGAGGCCCCGAGCATTCGATTGTTTCTTCAGAATTGGGCGGACTTCAGAACATAGCAGAGTCCCTTGCAATTGCGTACAGCCACAGGTTTTGTCACACTAACAAAACTTACCTATGCGCACCAAAACCGCCATCATTTCGATAGAAAATCTAACCAAAGAGGCGCTGCCAAAACTGGCGGCGGCGCTCAAGGCCGTACCCGGCGTCGGCACAGTGGACTTTAGCATCGAGCGCAGCGTCGCGGTGCTCGACTTCGACCCAAGTCAATCGCACATCGACGATTTCCTCCGCGCGGTGTTGCAAGCTGGATTCAAGGTTCTTTGAGATTATGTAGATGAGGAACATGCTTCGACGGGCTTAGCATGACCGGAATTTGTCTCCGTTCGTCCTGAGCTTGTCGAAGGACTCCGACGTAACTTTCAGGCACGGAGGCAGCCATGGACGAAGCAGTAAGAAGTTTCCTGCCGCGCTTTCGCTACGGCATGATCCAACCGCGCTCGCACGAGGGGCGCAACCGCGGCACCGGCTATCAGTTTTATCGTCTCGTGCCGCTCAATGTCATGGAATTCACCGCCGTGCTCGGCATCGAAAATTATACGCTTGCCGCAGTCGAAAAGGCACTCGGCAATTATTGGAATTGCGTTGACGCGTTAGTAAAAGAAAAAGTCCAACTAATTATTTTCGGCGGCGCGCCGGTTTCAGCGGCGCTCGGACGCCCACGCGTGCTGGACATGCTGCGGCAGACGCGCGAGAAAACCGGCATTCCCTGCGACGCGCCGTTGGAAGCGCTAATCGCTGCAATGAACCATTTGGGTTTGAAAAAACTCGCCGTCGGCAGCCGCTGGGCCGACGCGGTCAACGATGCACTCGTGCGCTACCTCGCCGACGGCGGCATCGAAGTAGGCGGCTGCACCAAAAGAAATCAATGGGGCGCGGAATCCGCCGCCATGTCGTTGGAAGAGGGATTGACGATGGCGTTAGAAGTCGGCCGGGAAGCCGCGCGCACGTTTCCACAGGCCGAAGCGAATGCGTGGAAATGTAATGGGCGTTCCGGGTATCCATTGAAAGTCTTTGTCCACTGTCAGTCCAAGAAAGTTGCTGGGATTGAGATGTGGGCATGTTTTTAACAAGATGTCATCATAGGTGCCCGCATCTAGTTCTCCAACATCTGCGTAGTCCTTGACAACAATGTTGTATTCGTTTGGTTCATCAGAACTGCCTCGCAAGAAAAATGCTGCATCCCCAGACCATGTTTGATTCAAAATAAGAAGTCTTACTTTTTCTGGACTAGCTTTAACTCCAACTTTGAATTCCATCCGTAGAGGAAAGACAAAAGTTTGC